>JAPYWV010000107.1 GCA_028276165.1 Acidilobaceae archaeon | reverse complement strand
ACGTTGTAAGGGTATCGGAGAGAGGTTCTTCTAGTGTGGATCCGTTTACAAGGAGGAGGATTGATGGTTACAGCCCCCTGGTGATCCGCACTGCGGTGAGGGGGGCTAAAGGCAGATTCAAGGTAGTAAAAGTAGTGTTGAGGGTTGCATATGTTGATGGTAGGATTGTTGAGAGGGATGTTGTTGGAGCTATAAACATTGGCTTGAAGTATCTATCCTCAGATGGGAGCCCCATGGCGTTGGGCTCGACCGGGGCCCATGAGGTGTGGGTGAAGCTAGTGAACCCACACCAAGGCCCAACCCCGCTAACGGAAATACCGTTAGCGGGGAAACGCTATTCCTTAACCATCATCGCTTCTACTCAACTCCTAGGATGCTTTTATAAGGGTTGTTTGCGTTAACCTCTCTGGTGCTCTAGTTGTTAAGGGTTAGAGGTAGCTATGAGGTTGAGGAGCCTTTATCGTGGGCTCTTGCCTTGATAGCTTTGATCTTTGCCTTTAAGGGTTTCGATATCTTGAACCTGGCTAGGCTAGCATCTCCCACCCTTATAGGTGTTGTTATTGGTTTTATAGCGCACGAGCTTGCTCATAGGGGTGTTGCCAGGATGTATGGTATGTCCGCTCACTTCGTAGCCTTCATCCCCGGTTTACTGGTCACCTTCCTATCCGGCTTCCTCCCCATCGTTATAATAGCTCCGGGCTATGTTAGGGTTGTCCCAGTCTACGGTTTCTGGCATAACAGGGGCCTCCTCTACTCTGTAGCCGCAGGCCCCCTAACAAACATCATAATCTCAATAGTATCCCTTGTAGCCTTAAACATCATAGGTTACAGGTATTTCTTCGAGCCCGTGGCCTTCGTTAACGCCTGGATAGCCTTCTTCAACCTGCTACCGGTACCACCTCTAGACGGATCAAAGATATTTGCCTTAAACACCCCCGCATGGCTAGTACTACTCATCTCGTCAATAGCACTCCTAATAACAGTACGATTGTAATGCAGATTTATAGCCTCCACCCAGCTTTACCATATTGGTGCTGTCTATGCCTGGAAACCCCGATCCAGCGAACATGAGGGGTTTTGATATAACCAGAGTTCTTACGAAGGTTTACTCCGACGATGAGATAACAGTTCTAATAGCACCTGACGACTCGAACCTTGAAAACCTAATACTAGATATAGTAAGGAGTAATGAGGGCATAAGCGTCAGAGAGCTAAGAAGAATGTTCGCTGGGATAAGTAGTGAAGATAGGATTAGAAGAGCCATAATCAGACTTATAAGGAGGAACAAGCTATACATGGATAGCGAGAGCGGAGCTTTATACGCTATAGAACCCTAAAATCCTTCACACATTCTCCCCATCAGGTAGAGTTCAATAGCCGAGTATGACATCTCTTATCTATAATACAGGCTGTCACAGGGTAAACGATGAATTCAAATACCACTAGTTACCCACAGACGTTGATGTAGTACAGCCCCCGATGATACGAGCTACGGTGAGGGGGAAACTAGTAAATGGAAGCCCAATGGCGTTAGGGCTCGACGGGGGCTCGTGAGGTCTTGGTATGTGTATGATCCCTGGCCAAGGTCCAACCCTCGCTAACAGAGGTACTGCTAGCGGGGAAACGCTCCCAACACCCTCCATTAAGTAGCTTGGATTACCAGCTCTAACACCTAATACCTTATATCATGGATGTTAAAGCTATGGGAGAGGAGGGGTTGAAGGTTAAAGCTTATGTAGGTGTAGATCATGCTGGTATGCTAACGAAGCGTGTGCTGAAAGAGTTTCAACTATACGTGGCAGAAGTCTACGGTATGAAAGTAGACGTGGATATAATAGAGCTTCCCCTGGTTGAGGAGGAGGGGGAGGGTGTGATACCACTCGTAATAGTTAACGATAGAATCGTATCAAAAGGTGAGCCTCCATCTTTCTCAAGACTAGTAGATGAAGTATTCCAGAGCATAGAGATGGAGCTTACCAGGACTCTAATGGGATTCCCGGTCCTCGGGGACTCCGTGGCAGAGCTTACAGGCACCAGTTAACACCATGTATTACATTCAAGTATTACATTACAACAGAAAGCCCACATTTTAAGGCGAGGATGGAGAGGTTTAAGGCTAGGCTAACACAACCATGATCGAGTCGCCTGGTGCGGGGAGGAGGTCCGACGGCCCTGAAATGTGATACCCCAAGAGATGGAGATCTGATTAGAGGAGTATGCTTTTAAGTGGAGACATGACGAACTAGGGTTTAGATCCACAACGAGAGCACAGGGAGGGATCCTATCTTGGTGGGCCCGGGGGGATTCGAACCCCCGACCTCCCGGTTATCAGCCGGGCGCTCCACCAGGCTGAGCTACGGGCCCCCATAGGTTATAGGTATTCACCCGAGGGTTTAAGAGTTACTGTAGTCCTGGTTTAAAGCGTTTAAAGGGTTACATGTCTACGTCTACTGCTATACCCTAAGTAGTATCTGTCTTACCGCCCATATCCATCCTTGTGGAGCTGGGTATGGTGGTATCATGTAATCTGATCTTCTAAGTCTAAGGTTAAGTGACGTGCTACCCTGGGGTATAACTATGGGCTCGTCTACCAGTTCTAGGAACTCTAAGTCGGCCTCGCTATCCCCTATTCCTACTATCCTAGGCCTGCCTACCATCATACTCTTCAGTACATCGAGTAGCCTTAATACAGCTTCCCCCTTACCCCTATGTGATCCTACGTGTAGGAATCTCCTACCTAGGAAGGTGTTTAACCCTGCTTTGGAGAGCTTCTTGGAAGCCTCCTCCAAGCACTTCCTATCATCACTCCACACAACCTCCAGGAACAACCTCTTTGTCGCTAGGAGGGCTTCTAAGCCTTTCAAGCCTAGTATCCTCTCAGCATCATCTAGGCTCGCCCTTGATAACCTTACACTCTTACAACCCTCTAAGGCCTCCTCTACCACGTGTTCGAACCCTGCTATGGGATCTCCTAGGGGGTAGCATTGGAGACCTTTAACCTCGATGGGATCACCTGGGAGTGGTAGGTGGGTTGTAGCGCATATTGCTCCACCCATCTCTACGATAGCTATCAAACCTCCACTTGCGAAGCCTAGCTCCTCGCCTAGGTATAGGATCTCGTGTGCTGTTTTAGCTGTTACAGGTATTGTTGGTATGTGGTGTGCGTTGAGTAACTCTACAGTCTCTCTCACACCATCCCTACTACCATCGTATCCGATCATGCTCCCATCGATATCCGTTAGGATGACCGCCCGAGCCCTATGCAACATCAAGCTGGCAACCTCTAGTATCCTATGTCCATTGCCATCTCGCTTAACGAGAGATACTCTGAGACAATCTTACCGGGATCCACGTGGTTTAAAGTATAGATTCTAGGCTGGGGGGGCTCCTCCTCGTAGTGGTAGTTTTCTATCAGTGTAGCTCTTATTCTGACTTTGAGATCGTTACTGGCTAGGGAGGAGTGGTATATGACACCGAGGCTCTCAGCAGCCATCCTAGCTAAATGCTCGGAACCCTTCTCAGCATGTATGTGAGGGTTCCTTGTTTCAACCTGGAGTATCCTCACACCCTCAGGTGCCATAGGGCATGGTTCCCCCTTAAACTCGACATCAACATAGCATTGCTCTAGGACTGCTACCAGCTCCTCGGTTTCAACAGCAAACCCCCCAGCCCACGGTATCTTAAGGGCTAAGTCTAAGCTCATAGCATGCTCTCCGCTGTTAGCGGTCTTCACTATGTCTGTTTCCACCCTCCTTATGCTGGATAGAGCTGCGTTGAGAATGGAGTTTGTATGGATGGAGACTCTACCCTTCCTCCTGAATATCATATCGTCTGTAGGTAGCTTACCCTTGTAAGGCCACGATATCCTAACCATCGAGTATCTCGAGTTAAGCATAGCTAAACCAGTGTAGTAAGCCATAGCGTACTCAACTACAGCTCCGGGCACGTAGTTATCACTATCTATGAACCCAACATACCTAGCACCAAGCCATGAGGCTATGAGGACACCCAGTATCATACCCTCACCCTTCCCATACCTAACATTACCACCATCAAGTAGATCCCCGAGACCCGCCTTCGCTAGAACATCAACCCAAGCCTTATCCCTCTGGTGAACTATAATAGCCCTCCTCCCAGACAGCCTGCTAATAAGCTTAACAACTTCAACCTCATGACTATAAACGTCGACAGGCTCTCTGGAGGATGCTGAGACAACGATAAGAGGGGAGGCTAGGGGGACTGCCCTAACAACACCCTCAAAAACCCATAGATCCTCGTTCTTAACAGGAACCACTATAGCAGTCTTAGAAGCCATGTCAACCAAACTATCCCTATCCAGTCCAAAAACATCACTAGAACCCCGAACACCCATGCTACTCAAGCTAACAACCTCGCAGACGTCGTAGAATCTTACGGAGCCGAATACCTCGAACTTGCTAGGTGGCCTTAGAAGCACCACTAGACACCCTTCTTTAA
>JAPYWV010000106.1 GCA_028276165.1 Acidilobaceae archaeon | reverse complement strand
GAAAGTGAAGACGATGTTAAAGCTACGTTTGATACAATGCCAAAGTTGAATCCATTGCATGGAGTTGAAAGTGCTATCTACAATTACAGGAGGTTGAAAGAGCTAATGTCACGAATCCATTGCATGGAGTTGAAAGGATCTGAGCGATCTACCGCAGGTTGAGAGGAGTCTCAGGCTCGAATCCATTGCATGGAGTTGAAAGCATTTCACTCTCAAAGACTGGCTTCCCATAGGAGCTTAGGCTTCCGAATCGAATCCATTGCATGGAGTTGAAAGTGGTTTGAGGTTCCACCTTACCCGCAGGCATTGTTCTGAGCTGAATCCATTGCATGGAGTTGAAAGAAGGTACAGGCGAAGGTATAGGTGCTGGCACCGGAACGAATCCATTGCATGGAGTTGAAAGTATATCTTGCAATCCCAATACTATATGCTTCTAGCTCGGGAATCCATTGCATGGAGTTGAAAGATGCCGTGGTAAAACTTGTATATCACTTGGCCTTATAAATGAATCCATTGCATGGAGTTGAAAGTTTGAGAAACTTCATTGATATCAAAATAGAATTCATAGTATTCAGAATCCATTACATGGAGTTGAAAGCATAGTGTTAGCCATCAGCGTCGAGAGGAATGTAAACGCCCCAATGAATCCATTACATGGAGTTGAAAGCTCAGGACGTCGACCCCCTGCTTGAAAACGTAGAGGACAGTCCTGAATCCATTACATGGAGTTGAAAGGACATACGGTTCTTCTGTGTACTCATGATATTTCAATTCAAGAATCCATTACATGGAGTTGAAAGAACAAATTTAACGATCCAAGGCGTGTTTTTCGATGGGAATCCATTACATGGAGTTGAAAGAACGTGTATAGGAGGTTGAGGACGATATGACGATAGTTACTGAGAGAATCCATCACATGGAGTTGAAAGCAAAGTTGAAAGTCACAATCGGGCATGGCTTGCTTGGTGGCTGTTGTAGTTTGAGAATCCATCACATGAGGTTGAAAGGTATGTGGGGTTGGGGTTTAGCTGTGTAGGGTTGCTTTGAATGGTTTTCCTTCGCTTCCTTCTAGTGTGTAGTGGATTTCTAGTGTTTGTTTTAGGAGCTCTAGTACTGTTATTGTGTGTAGTGTTAGTTTTGCTCCGTGTATCCTCGATGTTCCTTTTGCTAGTGCTAGGTATAGTGGTATCATGTCTGATGCGTGTCTGTCTAGTGCTGCTCCTGTAGCTACATCCTCTGCTAGTTTCTCCGCTGCCTCCCCGCCTACGATCTCGGCTCTTTTGCCCGGTGCTCCTAGGCTGTCTGAGCCCATTACTGTGTTGTCGAAGATAGCCCATATTGTTATGCCGCTCCCGGGGCCCAGTCCTTGCTCGCTATGCTCTACCTCCACCTCCGGCTCCACCCCCAGCTTCTCCCTTAGCACCGCTGCGGCTGAGCTCGCCTGCCTTTCTGCTACATGTCTTGGTAGTTTTACTGCGTGGCTTCTCAGAGCTATCCCCCGGAGCTCCCCTCTCTCTGTGAAATCTCTTGGTTTGAATCCTCCTGGTGGCTGGTCTACTGTTACTGTCACCAGGCCCCCTCCTCTGGGGTAGTGGCCTCTCCTCTCAACTCTGACCGTGAACTTGTACCCTAGGGTTTCGGTGAGCCTTGCTAGAACCTCTCTAACATAGTCTATTGTGGGGGCCATTGGGACGTCAGTGCCACCTCTTATCCTGACCGTTACAGGTTTATCTGCGAAAGCTAGCACTGGTAGGAGTGCCTGTAGGACTAGGGATACGCTCCCAGCAGTACCGACATCGAATACGTAGCTTCCACCCTTGATGGCTGAGGGGTAGAACTCCAACGTCATGCTGCCAACCTCAGCACCCTTAACCCTAGCATTGCATATCTGGGCTATGGCTTTAACGGCTGTGAGATGCTGGGGTCTCAGACCGGGGTTATCCCTCTTAGCCCTTATATTGTATATCCTCATAGGCCTACCAGTTATAGCTGATAGGGCTAGAGCTGTCCTCAGAATCTGACCCCCACCCTCACCCATACTACCATCGATCTCGATCAACCTCAACCCCTGACACCCGCAAGCCTCCTAAGCCTCTCAACGAAAACCCTCTCAAGATCCCCACGTATAACCTCGGGGATGCACTCCCACCAGGAGCCCCCCTTGATAACGAGATCCCTTATAACAGTGCCATTACAGATTTCAGGCTTGTACATGGGGGGCCTTATAGCCGTTAGACCGGAGTCCTCGAACAACAGTAGGACGAGCTCGTTCCCGGAGACAACGCCATCGAACGGGGGGAGGAGCATCTTAAGGTACTCAACCCAAACCCTGTGCATCTGTATATCGGGGACAGGGGCTATGTAGACCCTGTTGTAATCATCGCCTATGGTGGCCTTCAAGGCCTTACGGAGGAGGACTATCCTCTCACCAGCAGTAAGGGGGTTGGAGAGTGTGTAGGACTCCTGAGCTGAGCCAACAACAACCACAACCTCCTCAGCGAGATCCAAGGCGTACCTTATAGTGCTAATGTGGCCTAGGTGTGGTGGCTGAAACCTGCCTGGTACGAGTAGGCGGGTGAACTTCGTCAACTGCTAGTTCACCTTCCACCCATACTATTGGCTGGGGGCCGGGGAGCCTTAAAACACTCGTATTCCATTAAACCCGCTTTATCACGCTAGCCTCAGATCCCGCCTACCAGCCTAGACCTCCTAACAATATCATCCAGGACCCTTGATGCTTCAACACTATTTATAGCTGATAGCCTGTAGACCTCCCTTACAACCCCCTCCTCCTTTAGCTTTGTGAAGAGCTCCACAGCTCTCTCTACATCCTGCTCCTCCGCTATATCGCACTTGTTAACCCCAACGTACATCTCCCTACTCCCCGTTATGCTCGCTATATCCCTTGCTAGCTTCACCTGCCTCTCCAAGCTCATGTAGGCGTTCTTCGTTGGATCGGCTAGGAATAGTATGACTCCTTTCAACTCCATCAGGGCCGCCACAGCCCTCCTCTCGATCTGGTTCATCTCCTCCAACGGCCTATCCAGTAGCCCTGGTGTGTCTATGACCTGTACCCTTGTGAACCCGTAGGCCCTATGGCCTACTGTCACCTGCTTGGTTGTGAACGGGTAGTCTGCTACCTCGGGTTTGGCTGTTGAAACGCTCCTCACGAAGGTCGATTTACCGACGTTAGGGGGGCCTGCTACTATAACAGTGGGCTCCTCGGGGTTTATAGATGGTAGCCTTTGTAGGAACACCGTTAGGTTCCTTAGGAGCTCAAGCCTCCTACCACACCTCTTGAAGAGCGATAGTATCCTACCCCTACCCTCGGCCGAAACCCTCCTAGCCTCCCTTAGATCCCTTGAAGCTAGTATAGCGTACCTATACCTCTCCCAGAGCCTCCTAGCAATCCTCCTAGCCTTTGATAGGCATTCGAAGGCATCCTCGACAGCCCTCCTATCGAACTCGATCTCTACAAGCCTCCAGTAGAAGGGGTGTAGGCTTGATAGTAGTCTCTCAAGCCTAGCTACATCCTCCGTCTTACTAACAGCTATGTTGTAGATCGTCTGGAGTTTTGCTATCTCACCCTCGATACCACCACGCCTAGGGTACCTTGACTTAATCCTAGCTAGTATGTCCTCGTAGAGTGGTATTGAGATGTGCTTAGCCTCCTCGACAACACTAGCCAACATGGGTCACCGAGGCTCGGTTTTTGCACCCCTCCACATCAGCTCCGGAGGGCTTTCGGGCTTGCCGGGTCTCCTCATGTAGGCCCAGCTTACACCACCCTATCCACCCTGGTATAAGCCTAATAAGCTTTCAATACGCACCCTCCAGGTTATTAACTCCACCCAGCATACTACGTAGTTGGGGGCGCTCTTTGGGTAAGGCTCTAGGTGATCTCGAGTTTAGGAGGGTTGCTGAGACCCTCAGCTCCCTTGAGAGGATCTCTGCTAGAACACAGTTGACGCTTGTACTCGTAAAGCTGTTAAAGGATACCCCTGTTGACGTCATAGATAAGGTTGTCTACCTGATACAGGGTAAGCTGGGCCCCGACTGGAAGGGTATACCGGAGCTCGGTGTTGGGGAGAAGTACCTGGTAAAGGCTATAGCGTCAGCGTACAGGGTTAGCGAGGATAGTGTGACGAAGCTCTTCAAGGCTACAGGCGACCTAGGGGAGGTTGCTGAGAGGCTTTGCAGACAACAACAGTCCAGAGGTGCGGGCCTGACAGCCTTCATGCAGGGGCCTCAGAGGAGGCTCACCGTGTCAAGGGTCTTCGACACACTACTCAAGATAGCATATGCTGAGGGTGAGGGTAGCAGGGATCTAAAGATAAGGTATACGGCTAGCCTCCTGGTGGACGCTGAGCCCCTGGAGGCTAAGTATATTGTGAGGTTCATTGAGGGCAGGCTTAGGGTTGGTGTTGGGGATGCAACGATACTGGACGCGCTAGCTGTAGCGTACGGTGGTGGGGCTCACGCAAGACCTATTGTGGAGAG
>JAPYWV010000105.1 GCA_028276165.1 Acidilobaceae archaeon | reverse complement strand
AGCATGAGCGAGCCGTTCTCGGACATGATACCAAGCAAGCTCCACGCAGCTAAGGAGGCTGTAGCGATACTAGCACAGAGGGTTACAGTCTCCGGGTCTAGGATAGCCATAACGTTGTTCCACGGCAGGCCTACACCACTCCTACCACTGACAAGCGATTACAAGGCTATTGTGAGAGCGCTAGCTGACGTGGATATGGTAGGTGAGGGTTCAGCCCTGGGTGACGGGATAGTCGAGGCTTTGAAGATGCTAAGGCCTAGTAGGGGTAGGGATAGAATTGTGGTGGTGCTAACAGACGGGGGTGTAACCGAGGGTGTACCAGTTAAAGCAGCAGTCCTATACGCAAAGTACTCAGGCGTACCCCTTAAGCTGATGATCTTGAATAGGAGGGTTGATGATAGCCTGAAGGCTGAGGTCGAGTCAGCAGGCCACCCTCAGGCTGAGATAGTGTTGGCTGAGAGCAAGCAGAGGCTGGTAGCCGAGATGCTGAGGTTGGTGTAGGTGGCACTCCTGGTCTTCACATTGGAGAAGACGAGGGAGGTTAACGATGTTGTAGCAAGGGAGCTCCTAGAGGTTGCAGCTAGGGAGAGGAAGCCCACCGGCTTCAAGGCGGCATTGGTAGCCTACGGGGTTACAGCACTACCATTAGTGGACCCCACGACAAGGTGGGAGATCCTACCAATAGCATACCAGGAGACACCAGTACTAGGGAAGAGCCCCAACATAGCCAGAGCCCTAAGGGAGGTCATAGAGCTTGTCGAGAGTATCGAAAACCCCTGGGAGCCCGTACAAGTGATAGTAGTGTGGTCGGCAGCAGTAAGACCAGGCAAGGAGGCGGACATAGCATTGAAGTGCCTTGAGGCGCTGGGAGCGAAGGTAGACATAGTGATGACGAGGCCGAGCCCACCAGGATGGATAAAATACAACCCGGCGATAGCGGAGAAGATAACACCGGTAAGAGCTAACACGAACATAGAGAAGCTATACGAGAGACTAGTACAACCGTAACCCCCAGTACACTTAAACCCAGCTACGCAGGGTAAACCGGGGGTTCCACGTGAGCGAGGTTACAAAAAGCATTGAGATAGCGGAGTACTACCTCGTAGAAGCTCGAAGGCTGATGGAGAGAGGTGATGTGCGCGATGCAGCCGAAAAAGTGTGGGCTGCGGTTAGAAGTGCAACACAAGCCCTAACAGCCAAGATCATGAGGGCAGTAGCCCCACCCAGGGGTGTCACGTGGAGAGAGTTCGTCAGGGAAACGCTGGTAAAAGCCGGGCTCACCAGCGAGGAGGCCGACAAGTGGGCATCATACTACATAGATGTTAGAGATAGACTACACGGAGCATGCTTCTACGGCCTCATATACGAGGAGGCAGAGCATAAACCGTTAATGTTGAAAGCAGAAGAGTACGTAAACCTGGTGAAGAGGATACTAGGTGATACTAGATAAAATTCAATGAAGAAGTGAATAAACATATTGGAGGCTAGGTTTTGTTGGTAAGAGTGTCAGATAAAGCCGTTAAGCACATTATGAGAAGGCACAGAGATTGGATAGAGCTCCTAAACCTGAAGACTGAAGAGGAGGTGAGAACCTTCATAGCCAGCATCCTAGCGCAACCCGACGAAATCCACCGTGATAGAGTTAGAGTCGATGTAAGATATTTCATACGAAAGCTAGACAGTAAGTTCCTTTGCGTGGTGGTCGTAGGAGAAGAGGTTGTAACAGCATACCTTATAAGCTTAGATAAGTACGTTAAGTATAAGGTGAGAAGGTGGGCTTAAAAAGTCTACTAGACCTTAACCTAGCTAAGCTTCTAGAGTTAATTGAGAAGAAATGTAATATTAGGTTACCGAGCACGGTAATAGAAGTCTATCTAGATAGAGAGCACGATCTACTCTTCATTAGGTTTAGAGAGCCGGAGGGTGTAGAGCTAGGAGAACCGCTACAAACCAAGACACCCTCAACGTTGTTTACAGATGAGAAGTCGGGGGAGGTAACAGCTTTGGAGGTTATAGGTGTAAGCGATCTCCTCGGGGAGCTGGAGGAGTTGAAGTAACCTCGTGCACGCCACCCATAGCGTTCCACGCCATACACGTCATAAGCTTGTTGTGTGATGGTTCCAGGTGGGGGTCATCGGTGTTGTTAAGGGATTGTAGTTATGTTACAGGTCTTAGCACATGCTTCTACGATAGGGCTGGAGAGCTTGGCGAGCTGGAGAGGGGTTTGAGGTGGGCTCACACGATTGTATTATACGGTCCTAGGAGTTCTGGTAAGTCGGAGCTCGTGAGATACTATGTTTCCAGGAGGCTGGGTTCAGATGTCATAGCAGTTGTATTTGATGCTCGTCGCAAGCGTGGTACGAAGTTCTTCGAGTCCCTCGGTGTTGAAGTCGTTCATCTCGATGAAAGTGTGGCTTTGAGAGCTCTAGACGCTATCCTCAAAATCCTTGAGGGTTTGAGGGTTCACATGCCCTTGGATCTTAGAACTCTAACCCATGGTGCTAGGGAGCTCTACAAAGTACTTCTAAGTGTTGTAAGTAGCCTGAGCGAGGTCTACGTTGTTGTTGATGAAGCCCACCTTCTGGAGGAGAGGGGTGCTTTCATTAGAGATTTGGAGGCCGTTGCTGGAGCTCTCGCTAAGTACCGCGAGCTCTCGAATATAAGGTTGTTAGTGACATCAAGCGAAGGCTTCATATCTACTACCGATATCTACTCAAGGCTGAGGGGTTACAGTGAGAAGTTCATAGCGGTAGAGGAGTTGGACGAAGAGCACTTCAAGATGCTCTACGAAGAGTATTGCTTGAAGAGAGGTGGTTGCATAACACCACTCAACATTATAGAGGCTATTGCCGGTAGACTCCCAGGCTACATAGCCGAGGTTGAGTGGAGGGCTAGAAGCGGTGAGCTCGAATCATTCATTAAAGTTGAGCTGGAGAAGCTCCTAGGGGCCATGGTTGAAGCCTCCCTAGCTGAGGGTGTTGGGTTAGAGCAGTTAGCTAGAAAGCTTGTAATGGCGTTTGAAGGATCCATAAGATACTACGAGGTTGGGCTTAGAGCCTTAGAGGTTCTAATCGAGAGGAATATAGTCTACGAGAGGGGGCTTACGGTGAAACCCCAGCTAGCCTTATATGCTAGAGCTCTCAAGCTAGCCGTTGAAAAGGGGGTTACCTTATACAGCCTAGCCGAGAGGGGGTTTGATGTGGGGGAGCTCCTAGAACTCTAGCCTAAAACCTCTTTATAGCCTTTTACCCAACTAGAGGTTGGTGTCAGTGTTTTGAGGATTAGGTTTGGGCCCGCAGGTATCCCCATAGACTATAAGGGGCCTGTTGAGGGTGTCCCAGCTTTCCTCAAGAGTATTGGTTTGAATGCCTTCGAGTACGAGGCTGTTCGCGGTGTTAGGATTAGCGAGGATAAGGCTAGGAGGCTTGGTTCGGAGGCTTCGGCCAACGGTGTTGTTGTTAGCCTACACGCGCCATACTACGTCAACCTAGCTAGCCCGGATGACAGCGTCTTCTCTAAGAGTGTTGAGAGGATCGTAGAGTCCATGAAGGCTGCTGAGTGGATGGGCGCCTACGCTGTCGTAGTACACTCAGGCTACTATAAGGGTCACAGGAGTAAGGGTGACGCGCTTAGGAGGGTTATAGAGGGTTACCTTAGGGTCTTGGAGGAGCTCCCAGCATGGGTTAAGAGGCCTAGCATAGCCCCCGAGACCATGGGTAAGAGTAGCCAGGTTGGTAGCCTGGAGGAGGTCATAGAGATCTGTAGGAACGTTAGCAGGTGTAGGCCCTGCGTAGACTGGGCCCACCTACACGCTAGGAGCGAGGGTAGGCTAGCTGTTACAGTCGACGATGTCTTGAAGACTGTGGAGCTCATAGAGAGGGAGTTGGGTAAACAGGCTACCTCACCCCTACACACGCACTTCTCCAAGATAAAGTATGGGAGGGGTGGGGAGAGGGAGCATAAGGTGCTAGAGGATAAGGGCTTCGGCCCAGAGTGGGCCCCCGTGTGTAAAGCCTACATAGAGGCTGGTGTTGAGGCCGTCGTTATAAGCGAAAGC
This sequence comes from Acidilobaceae archaeon, assembly GCA_028276165.1. Taxonomy (GTDB): domain Archaea; phylum Thermoproteota; class Thermoprotei_A; order Sulfolobales; family Acidilobaceae; genus DSZV01. The sequence continues at coordinate 487 of JAPYWV010000105.1, read as the reverse complement.
CCAGTACTAGAGAGGGATGCCCTGCTCATGAAGAGGGTGTGCGAGGAGATAGCTTCAACCAGCAAACCATTATAAAAGGTTTAAGCTAAATGCTAAGCTAGGAGGCTGGAGCTGTATGGCTAGGATAGTTAAGGTTATACTAGATGCAGCGGACTTCCACCCACTACACAAGGACTGGGTTAGGCTAGCTGAAACACTAGCCAGAGAGCTCGGGGTAGAGCTTGAGATTAGGAACGAGGACTACCTATACGCAATACAGTACGGTGAGACAGACGAGCTTGGAATGGCATGGCTACCACAGCTATTCGTACAACTAGAGGATGGTAGTGTTAAACTGGTGCTAAGCAGGTACCCCTTCGACCCCAAGACGGTTAAGCCAAGCGAGGAGTTGGCTTTAAAGGAGGCTAGGGAGAGGATTAACGCCATACTAAGCTCCTGATTCAATTGCATAAGGTAGCCTGGGTATTCCTGTTTTTAAGGTTGAAGT
>JAPYWV010000130.1 GCA_028276165.1 Acidilobaceae archaeon | reverse complement strand
AAGCTAGATCCCCTACTATATCGAATAATGTAACCTCCATAACCCTACCTATAAGCTTATCAGGATCGTCCGCTGGAGTAGAGCCCAAGACGATACCCCCGAAGATAGGTGGAGCTAGCACTGTATAGAACTTCTTAAGCCTCCACTTATCCCTTACAGCTTTAGACAACCAACCACCCCTTAAACTCCAATGTAGGGATTCAGCTTAAAAAGCTATTTATGTTCCCTGGCTCGGCCATCCCCAGCCCTAAACATTGAGACAACACTATGGTTCCAAGTGTCTAGAGCTCTCGATAGCGTTAATTCCAGATTTAATAGCTCTTAGGAGTTCGTCAAGCGTATTCCTGAGGCTGAGGATCCTAGTGGGGCTAGTACAGTCTACTTCCACCACGCACTCCAGCATGTCTGGGAGGCTTCTACAGTTGATGGTTAGCCATTGTGGGGTGTGTATGTTATCCGGGTTTACGGCTTCAAGGAGAGATCTTGAAGCCTCATGGGTTACCCTAACTGTGGCTTTACACGAGTACTCCAAACCCTACCCCTGGGTTCCCTGGATGGTGGTGGTAGTTAAAAGTGGTTTGCGGTCAGCTTGTCTACTATGGGGTTTCCCGTGGGAGCTCTATCTCATTGTGTTGCAATTGTTAGCTTTAGAATCCCGTCCTCTAGTTTGGCTACTCCTAGTTCTTGGAGTTTCCTGCAACCCCCTTGTTCAACCTCCTCTACTTGGAGTGGTGATGCTCTAAGCTCCCCTTCCTCTCTGAACGCTATTATCGAGTTCTGCTCTACGAGCCCTAGTGTTCTAAGGGCTCTCCATATGTGTAGTGGTGGATCCCCCCTCTCTATCTGGAGCTCGTAGATAGGCGTTCTTATGTTGCTTTTGAGTTTTAATGGTTTTAGCTGTCCTAGCCTATCCTTCAGCCTCCTGGGGTATTCTTCGAACCTCGCTTCAGCCATGGGGTACTCGTTTTCTACATCCACTAGGGTTACTATGACCCTAGCCGGGTCTCTCGTCGCATCCGCCACGTAGGCTATAGTGTCTGCCGCCTCTCTAAAGTCGACTACGGGGTATGATGGGTTTGTTGATACCAGGACTCCGCCTACTATGTTCTCCGGCTCTATGTCAACGTTATATGTTCTCTTAGCAACGTTTACTACCGCTAGTACAGCGTTTTCAAGCATCTTCTGGTCTAGGCCTGATAGCTTTACGCCAAGTAGTGATGTTAGGTTTAGGGAGTTGAGTGCTCTAACACAGTTATCGTAGTCACCCGTTATACCTGGATAGAAGGGGTTTGATGTCACGCTTAGCGACTCACATAGATCCCTCACGTTGGGCTTGTAGCCCTTAATAGTTGTAACCATTTCGAGAGAGAGTCTGGTTGCTAGCTTAAGCTTGTCGAGCACAATCCTATCCAAACCCTGAAACCTACCAAACCTATCAACGAACCTACTAGAGTAGGCTCCAGCCAAAGCTCCCACGATATAGCTTGGAGTGTGATCCTTAGCACCCGTTGCTACAAGGTATACTAGGGCTGAGTGGCTCCCAGGCCCATCAACATAGGTGGTACCGTGAACTGGGATGCTCTTGAACTCCCCAGAGTAGAAGGCTACAAGCCTCGACTTAACATGGTTAGCCTTATAGTTAACGTTATCAAAGCCTATTAACACAGTGGGCTCCTCAACAGACGACGGGGGGTTCAGGCTTATAGACACTATAGCGTCGACACCTAGATCGTGGGCCTTCACGAAGACCATAGAGGATGCAATGAGGGAATCCAGGCTGGGGTAGGAGTAAACTCTTAGAAAGCCAACCCTAACAGCCTCCTCTAACACTGCATAGAAACCCTTAGACGCAGATTCTAAAGCCCTATCCAGGCCAGCACCGGGAGTAAGAGTAACCTTAAGCAATAAACCCAACCCAACGTAATTTAGGGGATAACAGGCGTTTTAAACCCCCAAACCAAACCCTAGCAGAAGACGAGCATCCTGCACGGATAAAACCATGCCGGATATAACGATGAAGGAGGAGATGAAAGGTTGGCTTGAAGCCGGAATAGAGTTTACCTATAACAAGGGGTCCAGGGTATGCCCTGAGATCCCATGTGTGGTATGCAAGTACTGTATATACGGGAGAGGGCATGTTAGGTTTATTGAGAGAAGGAAGATCAGAGGGTTGGGTGGAAAGCCTTGGGGCATAGTATGACCCCTCCCCGCTCTTTAAGAGCGGGGTTTCGAACCTCTGGGTCTAGGGTGTTACCCCTCCAGGTGGGGGTTATGGTTTCCAGTATCTCATCCGGGCCCAGGGGTACACTGTACTCTGGGCGCTCGAAGGCGGGGTTCAAACCCCGCAACCCCCAAGCCCTCGATTTTTAAACCAAAACTTCATCATCACCTTGGGTAGTGTACTCTAGGAGGTTTAAAAGCCTCAACGTTCTAAAGGTGTGTAAGCCCTACCCCGCCTTGGAAAGGCAAGGTTTGCTAGACCCTAATATCAGAAAGAGTGGAGGGAGCTAGTAGCTAGGGAGGATGTGAGAGGGTACGTGGTTAAGCTAAGTAGGTTATTAAAGTCAACTTGTAGTGTTTAAACGATTACCTCCATTGTATGAGCTCCTCTAATCAATCATTCTAGTTAATTAAGGGGCTTATAGCTCTCCTGCTACTAGGAGTTTCGCTGTCTCCGGGCTGTACTCCCAGTCTTTTGGTAGTTTTCCCACCCTCTTATAGTATCTTACTATCCTCCTGATCTTGGATTCTAGGTCTATTAGACCCCTCTTTGCATGGTAATCCTTTGGGTGTTCCTCTAGGTGTCTTCTCAGGTTAACTGCTTTCCTCAGTAGGTTTAGGAGGTCTTCTGGGACCTTAGGTGCTAGTCCTCTCTCCTCCAGGACCTGCGTTATGGTTTTACCCAGTATTGGTTTTACCAATGGTATCCCGAACTGATCTCTCAGTATCACGCCTATCATGCTCGGCTTATACCCCTTCCTTGCTAGCTCCTCTATTATCAGCTCTATCTCCTCGGGGGTGTACTCTAGCCAGCTTGGGGGTACAGGCCTAGCTGGTCTTGTGGATCTCGACTGGCCCTTCCTCTTCCTCTTATTCACTCTAAGCCCCTCCTCCTTTAGCCTCCACCTAGGGTTTAAATCTTATCTTGTAACCTTTAAGCTTACCCTTTCAACAACCTCTCTAACCTTACTGTTAGTCTCAACCAGCCTCCTCACGGGGGTTAGGAGCTCTGCTAGCGCCTCTGCTGTTGCATTCTTTAAGTCTAGGGGGTGTAGTTCTCCTCTAGCGTAAGCCTCCTCCATATCCTCTACCCTCTCGAACTCCAGTGGGCCTCCGTACTTTGC
>JAPYWV010000104.1 GCA_028276165.1 Acidilobaceae archaeon | reverse complement strand
GGGCTGTACCCATTAATCTTCTTCTTCTTCGTAAACGGATCCACACTAGAAGAGCCCCTCTCTGATACCCTTACAACGTGTATCGGTCTATCCTCTAGCAGTTTTATCAATGTAGCGATACTCCACTGGTGTATTCTGTGTCTAAGCTTCCTACTCTTATTCTTCTCCATCCTCTCCTTATCATCTCCACTGATATCACCTATTACTACTACTGCGTTGTTCTCCCTCGCAAGCTCCTCTATGAAGTTTACAATCTTGAATAGTATATCCTTCTTCCTATCCCCCTCTCTGAGCCTCCTAAGCTTCTTCTTAACCTCTCTCGTCTTGGTAGACTTACCCCTCGATATCCTCTTCCTCCTAACAGCGTATGCTATGACTAGCCTACCAAGACCTGTCTCAACCCTAATAACCTCTACTAGAACACCATTCCTGAAAACAGCTATTGTAATATTATTCTCGTTAACATCAACAGCTATAACATTAGTTTTATCGTAGAGTATGGCGTATACCTTAACGAACGTTATATATGCTAGAACCCTCCTACCCCCATCTGTTTTTAGTTTAAGCTCGCTTGCGGGGATCCACCCTCCGTACATGTATCTGTGTAACTGCTTGTTGTTAGCGTATCTAAGCTCAACCCACCCCCTATGAGTTCTAATCTTCAAACATCCACTCTCAATCCTCCAATCCTGGTTATCTGAGTATACTATTGTTACCCTTCTAACCTCTGGTTTTCTTGTGTAAGCTCTACCCTTCTTCAAACGCTCTCTAAAAGACTTAGCTCTTCTAACCGCATCTCTGTAGGCACCTTTTATAACTCTTGTTGGCATCCATGGGTACTCTCTCCTATACCTCTCGTAGAACACCCTATGCAAAGTCTTCTGAGAAGCATTATGCTCCAGCGCGTACTCGACCATCTCGCTAATCATAGTTTTTAGTGGTTCAACTATATCCCTTAGAGCCTCCCTAGCAATCTTGTTAGCATAACACTCCAGTACAACAGTCCTACGAAGCACCTTAAACTCCAAAAAGCACACCTCAAACTCATAGCTAGTACAACTAAGACCAGGATATACCTCAAAGCCCCGAAGCTTAAATACCCATATAAAACTGCATCAACCTCCCACATAGGCCCCTCCGAGAGCTCTAAGACACAGGATGTTTAGAGTAAAGCAACCTCCCCTAGATTTAAGTACAACTTGAGAACTGCTACCCACAAGTCTAGAACCACCTGTTCTAGTTAGAGTCTTCGACAGCTCACCCAACACATTACACCAAGTATTTACAGCTACCTACACCTATTTAAATCCACCGTCAGCTCTGTAACAGCCTCCCCGGGCGAGCTTGCATCTTAAGTTGAGGTGTGACGTGGATAACACCGACCTATCACCCCTACCCCCGGTAGCTGGCATAACAACCCCTAGGGGTTGATTTGAGCTCTGGAGATGACAACCTTACGAGGGAGGAGGTTTTAGAGTGGCTTAAGGCTAGAGTTGGGGAGCTGGAGTTTGAATTAAAGGTCTTAAAGACCATAGTAGCGCTCCTGGATACAACACAGAAGGCTCTCGTAGGGGAGAGGGTTGAGGATGTCAAGATTGGGAAGAGGAGGGTTGCGAGAGTTTACATTGGGGATACCTATGTTAGAGTTGCATTCGAAACCCCCCTAGTGATGCCATTGGAGGTTAAGGAGTATCTTAAGAGTGTAGAGGAGGATCTCAGGGTCCTCCAAGCTAGGACAGGTTCTGAAGGAGAGCTAGCTAGACTTTCGATAAGAGAGAGACCTGACGGCTCCATAGCTGAGGTTAGGATTGAGAATCTACAGTCAACAATAGAGATTGTGAAGGCTAAAGCTGCTCTAAAGTATGCTGTAGAGGTTGCACACCAGCTGTTGAAGGCTAAGGATAGGGAGATAGAGGAGGTGGCGTAGGGAGAGTTGGGAAGAAAACGGTTCCCCGGGAGCTTCTAGCCACTTCTACATTCGCTAAATTGATATAGCCGGTCCTCTCCTCTCCCTCTCCTCTCCCCTAGGCGCTGCTAGGTCTCTAAGCTGAGCTATCACAGGGCTGATTTGACCCTCCTTAACAGCCTTCTCTATTAGGTTCTTAACCTCAGTTGTATGCTTTATATCGAGCTCCAGTAAGGTCTCCATGAGCTTTAACGATGTAGACCATACTTCTAGTAGGAGCTCTCTAGGTATGTTACTTGTTATGAAGGGGTCTTGGAGCCAGTCGTCGAAGGCCTTAAGAGTTCTTATCATGTGGTTGAAGGCTAGCCTTGTGTGTATTATTATATCAAGCCTGTCCGAGGTTCTAACCTTACTATCTATCTGTTTAAAGTTATCCAGCACTATCTTCTGAAGTGCGACCCACCTCTCCAGGCTTCTAGTCAGCTCACTTATGTCCCTTGACTGTGTCAAACCGCTTATCCCCCTACTCCTTACAATTATGGGGACTGGTTCTTTTATTCTATCATCCTGGGTATCCTCATCTCCCTTCTTATATGCTCTGGAATTCTACTAGCATTCCTCCTCATGAACTCCATGTCCTCCTTTGGGTTCCTATACTTGTCGTTCATCATCACGGGTATGCTGGATATTATGGGGTACCATCTACCGCAATTAGTGCACACTATTACACCCTCCACTATATCCCTGTGTACACATTTTTGGCAGAGCTCTAGTGGGGTTTCATCCGCGTTCCTCCAGTAGAGGCTACACCACCTTCTACATCTAACCTTAGCAACGTCGACTTTAACCTCCCTCTCCTCCTCGACTATAGAGTGTAGCAGTAAATTGGGGTTCTTGCACACCGGACATGCTAGGAGCTCGAAGAAATAATACCTCATATGACGTCACCCTTTGATGCAACGTAATATAACGTTCTTGACCTCGCCTACTACCTCCTCAATACGCTCCCTTGTTGTAGCTTCACCCATGATCCTTACCACTGGCTCAGTACCACTAGGCCTTACTAGCACCCAGAAATCCTCTCCGAACACCTTAACACCATCTATGGTTATCATCCTGTAGCCTGAAAAGTGCTCCTTTAGGAGCTCTATAGCACATAAAGCTTCCTCCCTGGATGCCCTCACCTTTGTTTTAACAGTGTAGTACTCTGGTAGTTTTGAGAAGAGGGAGCTACTCTTAGCATTATACGATGCCATCATGTCGAGGAATAACGCTAGCTTCATAGCACCATCTCTAACGTACTGGTGTGGTACATGCATATACCCGCCGTTCTCCTCGAAACCAGCTATAGCTCCCCCCTCGTTCTTCATCCTCCTAGCTATCGTTACCGAGCCTACTGGAGTCCACACAACCTCTATGCCATGGGGTTTAAGGTACTCTTCCACTATAACACTACTGGATACACCCGTGTAAACCCTCCTCGGGAGATCCCTCCACTTTGTCGAAGCGTAGGCTGCTAGGAGAGCTCCAGACCTATCACCCCACTGTACTCTACCCATATCGTCTATCATTATAGCCCTATCCCCATCACCGTCATGGCCTACGCCTAGATCAGCTTTAGATGATACAACTAGGGCTGCTGCGTCTACAAGCGTATCAGGCCTAGGCTCGGGCTCCCTACCAGGGAACAGTGGGTCTAGGTGGCAGTTTATAGAGAGAACCCTGACGTTAAGCCTTCTAAGCAGTAGTGGTGTTGCTAGAGCAGAGACGCTATTGGCACAGTCGACAACAACCTTAAAACCCCTCCTAGCTATAGAGTCTACATCAACCTGATCCAATATGGCCTCGACGTACCTATCTATGACCCCTGATACACCCTCAGGAGGTTCCGCGAGGGATCTCCATTCAAGACTTGAACCGTAGCCTTTGAAGTAAAGCTCCTCAATCTTAACCTCATCCTCCCTAGGAATCTCTATACCATCACCCGCTATGACCTTAATACCGTTGTACTCAGGAGGGTTATGACTAGCTGTTATCATAACACCACCATCGTAGAACTCTGTTTTAACAACATACTGGATGGCAGGTGTTGGAGCTAAACCAGCATAGTAGACCTTAACACCCTCCGATAAAAGCCCTGCTATGAGAGCACCAGCTATAACATCGCCACCAGCCCTAACATCACGGCCGACAAGAACCCTAGAACCCCTACCGAAGAAACCACCAATAGCTCTACCCAACTTCAAGGCAAACTCAGGCGTTAAATCGAGACCAACAATACCCCTAACACCATCAGTACCAAAAAGTCTACCCAAAGGAACAACACCATAGCAATAACAGTAGCTAGAGGGATTTAAGTTAAACCCCCACATGAAATTACCAAGAGCCTTAACACCTTTGATATCTTAAAGCATAGGGCCGACAGGTATTTAACACCACATAGAACATATATAGAAGCCTATGAGCTTAGTCGCTACCAGGTGGCGAACCTTGACCCCCTAATCCCGTAGAGCTAAGAGGCTCCCGGTAACAGAGGTTGAGCCCCTCTGACGAGGAGGCTATTACAAGTTTGACAATAAATGCAAATATCCATGCTTACCTGAATCACCGTTAGACTTATAAGTCTTAGTTGATACTACGTAGTATCGATGATGAGGTTGTGTAAGTGTTGCACGCGTGGGTGCTATGATGATACTTGAGCACCCCCATAGATGGGAGCCCTGTGGCGTTGGGCTCGACGGGGGCCCATG
>JAPYWV010000124.1 GCA_028276165.1 Acidilobaceae archaeon | reverse complement strand
CAAGGGGTTACCCTTAGAGGAAGCTCAGGCCAGGGGTTTGATTGAAGGGTGGCTTGTTCAGAGGAACCCGTGGGATCGTGAGACCCTTGAGCTGGTTGAAAGGCTCGGGCTCAACGGAGTTGATGGTAGGGTTACCTTGTGGGAGCTCGAAAGGTTTATTGTGTGGGAGCTTGGGCTCAAGACGAGGGTTCCGGTTGAGAGGCCTACTAGCATCTACGGCCTACAGGGGGTTTCAAGCCTGGCTAGGCTGTGCTCTAGGAGTCCAGGTGTTAACGTGCTACTAACATGGGGTGATATTGGTGAGTCCATGGCCGTCACGGACAGGGACCCCCTGGAGCTCCTAGGAAGGCTTGGTGTTAGGATCTCAGATACGGTTAAGGTAACCCTGGGTGATGAGGAGCTCAACGTAGGCGTTAGGGGTTACTCTGTAGTCTACAAGGCTAGGAGGGGTGGTGCTGTACCACTACTCGTAGCACTACAGGATAGGTACTGTCTAGGCCCTCTAGCTAGCATAGCCTACTCGATACTAGACTCTGGCCTCAAGGAGGCCGATGAGGGTAGGACGCCGGTCATCCACTACAGGCTAGCCCCAATCCAGGTAGCTATTATACCAGTTGGGGATGCTCACGTGGAGTACGCCAGAACCATAGCCTTAAAGCTGGAGGAGCTCGGAGCAAGGGTTGTAGTGCTAAGGGAGGGTGGAGTGGGGGCTAGGGTTAGGGATGCTGGGAGGAGGTGGGTACCACTGGTAGTCGTAGTCGGGGATAGGGAGGTTGAGACGAAAACTGTAACCCTTAGGAGGAGGTGGGAGCCTGGTAGACAGGAGGTTGTATCATTGGAGGAGCTCCTAGAGGAGGTTAAGAAGCTTAACACAAGTAAGCCCTAGATGTTAAGGTGATTGAGATGCCGGAGCTCAGGCTCTGTACCTCCACAGCTCTAAGTGTAGCCTTGAAGCCCTTCAACTACGAGGTTCACGGCCACGACCTGGTTGTTGAAGCATGCTGGTGTACAAGCCCTGATAGGAGGGTTGATGTGGAGCTCCTAGCTAGAAGACTTGAGGACGCCTCTAAGCCCTTTAACAGGAGGCCTTTGTGGGAGCTCCTGGGCTTCGAAGGTGCTACCATAGAGGATCTCCTCTTGGAGCTCTCGAAACACCTCGCTGACGTTGAGGGTTTAAGGTTGTGTGCTATAACTGCTAGGTGGGCTGGTAGGAGTATTATGATAGGCTTTTAAGGCTCAGGCTACGCTACAACCTACTAGCAGGGGTGCCCTAGGTGGTCTTGGGAATCCTAGACTTCATGTTCGCCTACTGGTGGGTACTGATAGTGGAGAGTCTAGCGCTAGCAGCTGTTGTAGCCCTCCTAGCTCTTAACGCTGATAGGATTGTCGGTGATGCCCCTAGGAGTCTTGCATCCCTTAGGGCTAGCATGGGGTTAACACTGCTATTCATGGTCTCAGCCTATATTTTCGTAATGCTCCTCGTTATATACCTTCTAGGCGGTTTCGGTGTTGCGGGGAGCACTGTAGTCTTGTGGGCTACCATCCTATCCTTCATCCTAATACTATTCCAGTGGCTCCTATCACCGCTCATGATAAACATAGCGTACAGGACTAGACCCCCCAGCACTCCCTACGAGGAGCAGCTAGCAAGGGAGGCTGAGAGGCTAGCCAGGGCTAGTGGTATAAAGCCACCTAAGTTCGTCATAGCCGATGTGGATTTCCCCAACGCGTTCGCCTACGGTAGCCCCCTGATGGGCAACTATGTTGCTGTGACAAGAGGTCTCCTAAGGATGCTAACCAGGGATGAGGTTGTAGCGGTCATAGGCCACGAGGTCGGACACCTTAAGCATAGGGATGTAGCCTGGATACTAGCCTTAAGCATCATACCACTAGCTGTGTACTTCATAGGTAGAGCTCTGATATGGACAGGGTTACTAGGGGGAGGTGGTGGTAGCGAGAGAAGGGGTAGCCCCATATACCTGGTAGCTATAGGGGCTGCGCTTGTAGCCGCAAGCTTCCTCTTCAGATTCCTCATAGCCCACTTCAACAGGTTAAGGGAGTACTATGCGGATGCACACTCAGCACTTGTAACAGGGAGGCCTAGGGATCTACAGAGAGCCCTAGCTAGACTACACCTAGCGTACTCAAGCAACGAGAGGCTTGTAGCGGAGGCTCAGAGTAATAGCATTGCATCAATGCTCTTCATAGTAACCCCGCTCATCGAGGTGAATGGGGGCTTCTTCTACGACATAGACTCCTACGTAGACAGGCTCAAGGGGGTTAGGACTAGTGCTCTAGAGGAGCTCTTCGCAACACACCCACCGATACCGAAGAGGCTTAGGTTCCTAGACAGGGTTGCTATGAGGATAGAGTTATAGGCTGGGTACGAGTAGGAGCCTGGAGCCGACCATAACCTCCTCCATCTCAACCCCGTAAACCTCCACTAGTGTTTTCCTCCTAACCACCTCCCCAGGCTTACCGAAGGCTACGAGCCTCCCGGAGCTCATGACACCAGCTAGGTCAGCTATGCTAGCGTAGAGCGGCTCGTGGACCGTTATGACCGTTGTTATACTCCTACTAACCTCTCTGATAAGCCTAGCTACCTTAACCTGGTTAGCTATGTCCAGGTGGGAGAACGGCTCATCTAGTAGGAGCACCCTAGGGTTTCTTGCTAGAGCTCCCGCTAAAAGCACAAGCTTATGCTCCCCACTGCTAAGGCTGTTAAACCTCCTGCCCCTCAGCCTTTCAAGCCCGAAGAGCTTGAGTATCTCTAGCGGATCCCCGGGGTTCCTCGCGTTATGGAGATATGCTTCGAGCACGTCCTCCACCTTAGCGTAGGGGTCTACCTGTAGGTATGCTGGTACATAGGCTGTAAGCCTCCTAGCCCTCCTAGGATCTAGACCACAGAGGCTGACAACCCCAGTGTAGTCTATGATACCCGCTAAAACCCTTAACAGTGTGGTTTTACCAGCACCATTAGGGCCTATGAAGGCTACCAAGCCTCCCTCTATCTTGAAGCTTACACTACTAAGTATAACCCTACCCTCGACCTCCACTGTAACACCCTCAACCCTGATATCACAGGGGTTACTGTTGCTAGAGCCTCCCAGCATACCTACCCCTCACGGAGAGGTAGAGTAGTAGTGGAGCTCCCACAAGCGATGTTATAGCAGTCAAGGGTAGCTCCCTACCACCTCCAACAACCCTCACCACTACATCCGAGCCGAGCACCAGTATAGCCCCTATGATCGTGGAGGCTACGAGAAGCCTGTTAAAGCTAGCCCCCATAGTAACCCTAGCTATCCAAGGTGCTGTCAGCCCCACGAAGCCTACGGGGCCGCTCACAGCAGTTATGAGGGATACGGTGAAAGCCACAATAGCTGTCATGGAGAGCCTTAGAGCTTCAACGTTAACACCCATAGCCTTAGAGACCTCCTCCCCCAGGA
>JAPYWV010000103.1 GCA_028276165.1 Acidilobaceae archaeon | reverse complement strand
AAGGAGGTGTCGGAAGGGGGCTAGGGCCTTATCATCGGGTTACCCCTCAAGGCCGGCCCGGTTTCTCCACCGGTGGCTGTATTAGCTAGCCGGGGTTTTTGAGTTTTTAGCCTGGTATGCTTGTAGCACTAGTTCTGCTACTGTTGCTGCTGCTAGTGGTGTTAGCTGTATTGCGTAGAAGCTGTAGAGGGTTCTGTTACCGGCTATGTATACTGCCCAGTATGCTAGTGTTACCCCAGCGTAGTATAGTGGTGCTGTAACCCTGTACCCCCTAAGCCCCCATAGTAGGCCTAGTACCATTATGTAGGTGCTATACGCTAGTGCTACCAGGTGTAGTAGTGTGTTAAGCTCAGCTCTAACGGGTATAGGGTCCAGCGATATTATGAACGGTGCTACGTTTAGTACCCAGCCTGAGGGGCTACTGTAGGGCGGGCCGTCCGGGGGCCTGCTCGTGGTATGCCATTTTATTGCGTTAACAGTCTCCCAGACAACCCTCTCAGGGCCGAAGTACAAGGCTAGGGGTACGTGGGCTAGGGCTACGGTAGCTGATACGATGACGGCTGTTAGGAGTGCTAGCTTAAGCCTCCTCCCCACACCCTCAACCCTGTACAAGCTTAGTAGGAGGCCTAGCAGGGTGCCAGCCCCACTTATCTTAACGGATAGGGCTAGGCCGGCGAAGAGAGCTGAGGCAAGGTACCTGGAGTGGACTGCAAGGGCTAGGGAGAGCGTTGTCATGAAAGCCAGGTGGGGGTCCAGCATGGCGACACTACCAACCCTGTACAACACTGGGTCGGTGGAGGCTGCTAGTGCAGCAACACAGCCAGCCAGGGGGGCCAGGGGGTGCCTGAGGGTGGCGTAGGCTACGTAGAGTACCAGTGGTATCAGGGACACCTCTATGATGCTGGGGAGCCTCCAGCATAGGGGTCTATCACCGCAGAGTACCATAGACAAACCTATAATGTACTTGCCCAGGGGTGGGTGCTCTAAGTTGAAGTAGTCACTCTGAGTCCTCCCACTGTAATCGTAGTAGGGGATGTCGACTCTGAAGATGAACTCGAGAATCCTCCTAGACGAGTCCACATAGTATATCTCATCGCTAACATAGGGGTTAGAGTAGCTGGAGGCAAGACCGTAAGCCCTGGTGAATACAGTGTACGAGGCCAGGAGGGCTAGCGTGAAGGTCAAACCATAGTATAGGAGCTTAAGCCCAAAACTACCCCTCAACACCCACACCACACAAGAAGCCAGGAGAGCCTAGGCATAGATCAGATCCCGAGGTATAACAATCATCGGCTTCAACCATCATCCGAGGACCACCTCATCACCCCATAAGCGTCAAAGGCGGGTCGTCTGGGGCTATCGATCACGATATCCCCAGTCAACGCCTCACTCATCCCCGCCATCTAAAGGTATGTTCACCCAGAAGCTTATATAACTTAACGTAACCCCCTCCCTTAGGGTTTAAAGCCCCAGGCCTAGATATATCTCCAGCGGAGCGGGGGTGCCCGAGCCAGGTCGAAGGGGGCGGGCTCAAGACCCGTTGGCGTAGGCCGTCGTGGGTTCAAATCCCACCCCCCGCACCACAATCCTCCAATCAAGCCAGCAGAGATCCCCTAGGCTACCCTTATAGCGAGAGTGGCTAGCATAACCAAAATCAAACCCCATCGCCACCCCAGACTTCTAGGCTACGCTTAAACCCCGGATTCCGACTTTCCCTGACCCTTAAACCATGACCGTGGGGGTTACCTAGACGGTTTTGGAGTAACACTAGCCATGGGTTTTTAGTAGCACGTCTTCAGCCTAAGTAACCCCCGTTGTAGGCACGCCGTGGGCTGGGATGTCCGCTCTAGGCTTGCCACGTCTAGGGCTCCTGCTTGAAATAATGTTAAAGTGCTCGTTCTAAGATGGGAGGGGTGTTAGGCTCAAGCTGTGGGCTCTAAGGGGGCCCTGTTGGCTGTTGTGGGAGCTCCGAGCTTTAAGCTAGTACATTGGGGTCTAGGGGCCCCTGGGTTAAGCTCGGCTGAGTGTAAATTGTGTGTTGGAGGTTTCTGGTTTAAATAGGGTTGGGGTTTCCACCTGTTAGTGGTGTTCTCTTATGAAGGCTTTCCTCTTTAGGGTTCCGGAGGGCTCGGAGTTGCTTAGCTATATTTCCGGTTTTGCTGAGAGGCATGGTGTTGTTAAGGCGTTCGTATCAGCTATCGGGTCTTTCAGTGAGGCCACCATAGCATACTATAGTTTCGAGGAGCAGAGGTACATCCCGATAGATGTGAGGGAGAGGGTTGAGCTCCTCTCAGCTACGGGTAACATTAGCTTGCTTAACGGGAAGCCCTTCCCCCACGTGCACGTCGTGCTAGGTAGGAGGGATGGTTCCACGCTTGGAGGACACCTGCTTAGGGGTGTTGTTGTACTAGCTGAGGTGTACATCCAGGAGGTTTCAGGGCCCCCTCTGGAGAGGAAGCCTTGGATCCACGGTTTAACAGCCTGGGATGTAGAGGGTTAGCCTGGTAAGACCCTCCTGTCACCGCGCACCCCACCTCTTCAACTCTACAACGCCTACTTCCCCTGGAGCTGGTGGAGCTTGGATATCGTTAGGGATGTGTTCGCCTCAGCCCTCAGATCCAGGATCTTCAGGGATAGGGAGAAGCTACTACCAGACTACGTGCCGGAATCCCTCCCCCACAGGGAGAACGAGATTAAGAAGGTTGCCTCCATACTAGCCCCGGCTCTCCGAGGGGAGAAGCCCAGCAACATATTCATATACGGTCTAACAGGTACCGGGAAGACAGCTGTTGTCAGGTACGTGCTCTCAAGGCTTGAGGCTACAGCTAGGGAGGCTGGCTCTAGGGTTAAGGGTGTCTATGTTAACACAAGGTACAGGGATACACCCTACAGGGTTATAGCTGATATCGGTGAGGCGGTGGGCGCTAGGATACCGTTCACAGGGCTCTCCGTCGGAGAGGTTTTCGGCAGGATCATCAAGGCCATAGCTAACACTAGCACTATATACATTGTGGTCCTAGACGAGATAGACTTCCTTGCTAGGAAGAGGGGTGGTGATGACGTGTTGTACAAGCTAACGAGGATCAACAGCGAGCTTGGGACATCGAGGGTAGCCCTCGTAGGTGTCACTAACAGCGCTGACCTCGTCGAATCACTAGACCCTAGGGTTAAGAGTAGCCTTGGGGAGGTCGAGCTGGTATTCCCACCGTACAATGCTGAACAGCTTAGAGACATACTTGAGGCTAGAGCTCGTGAGGCCTTCAGACCGGGCGTCCTAGAAGAGGAGGTTATACCCTTGTGCGCTGCACTAGCAGCTAGAGAACATGGGGATGCACGTAGAGCCCTAGACCTGCTTAGGGTAGCTGGAGAGATAGCCGAGAGGATGGGGGCTAGCAGGGTTACAAGAGATCACGTCTACATGGCCCGTGACGAGATAGAAAGGGATAGGGTCATGGACGTTGTCAGGACACTACCGCTACACAGCAAGCTAGTCCTAACAGCAATACTAATAGTAACCGGTGGCGGCACAGGCTACGCAACAACAGGAGAGATATACGAGAGGTACAAGGCCCTAACATTAAAGCTTGGAATCGAGACTGTAACCCTGAGGAGGGTTAGCGGGATACTAGCAGAACTAGACATGCTAGGAGTCATAACAGGGAGGGTTGTAAGCAGAGGGCGATACGGTAAAACAAGGGTCGTAGAGCTAGCAGTAGACCCCAAGACACTCTACAAAGCACTAGCAGAGGATATAACCATAGGGGACCTCCTAGAGGAGATCGGGGCAGTTCTTGGTAAGCGTAATAGCGTGTGACGATGGCGTAGTCAGGAAGCTAGGGCAGGGCTACACTATCGTAGCGTGCGTGCTATGGCATGATAGGCCACTGGATGTAGAGTTGAACCCCGTGAAGGTCGACGGCTTCGAAGCATCAACAACAATAGCCTATGCTATGACGAAGCTGAAGCTAAGGAGTAGGGTGGAGCCCGAAGCACTACTACTGGATTCGATAACAATTGCGGGTTTCAACATAGCATCACCACCGACAATAGCAAAACTAACAGAAACACCAGTTATAGTGGTATACAAATACAAGCCGTCGAGCGAGAGGCTTGAAAGAGCCTTAAGAAACCTTAAGGACTACCAGCTAAAAATGAGGGTACTGAGGATCGTCGATAACACGGTGGAAATAACAACAAGGAAAGGGGTACTCCACATCATAACATGGGGTATGGAGCTTGAAAAGGCAAGGCATGTAATAGAGGAAACCCAGATCCACTCAAGGGTACCAGAGCCTATAAGAATAGCCCACATGATAGCATCGGAGGCCACAAAACTAATCCTCCCAAACTAACCTACCACCCCCAATCTCCAAAACCCTCAACTCCATATATTTAATTCGAGGAACTCCTCCAACTCCATATATTGAATTCTCAACACAGAGGCTCACCGGTCTCAAAACCCCACATACTCGACTTCAACTCCATGTAACGGATCCAAGAGTATATGAGGTTGGATGGTGGTTGTGATGTGTCTTTCAACTCCATGCAATGGATTCTTTTCTTTCTCTTTCTACCTTTACCTCTTATTCCTCTTCCTTTCAACTCCATGCAATGGATTCTTGTTATCCAATCCAATAGGTTTAGCAAAGCGAATACTATCTTTCAACTCCATGCAATGGATTCTCCACGAGTATTAATAGATGAGGGTAGGGGTTTTGTTATGGTTCTTTCAACTCCATGCAATGGATTCACACGCTCGACCAATGGCAGGACGTTC
>JAPYWV010000101.1 GCA_028276165.1 Acidilobaceae archaeon | reverse complement strand
AGCCCGTACTTCCCCGTTAGAGCTCCTTTCGCTAGAGGACTCCAGGCCATTACAGTCATGTTAGCCTCCTCAGCGTAGGGTATATGCTCTTCCTCAGCCCACCTCTCCACGAGGTTGAATCGAACCTGGAGAACCTCTATGTCAACCCTTGAGAGGCATGCTCTAGCAGCTTCAGCTAGCTCCACGGGGTAATCGCTTAACCCAAGGTACAATATCTTACCTAGGTTTACGAGCCTCTCAAGAACCCTCATGTACCTACACGTTGGGAAGTTATGCCAGCATGGGGGCCAGTGGACGAGCAGTACATCTACGTATTCAACCTGAAGCCTCCTAAGGGATCTATCGACAGCCTTCGGTATATCATCTGGTGATAGGAACTCCCCTGGTATTTTGGTAGCTATAACGATATCCTCCCTTTTAACTCCAAGCTCTCTTAGAGCTCTCCCAACGAACTCCTCGCTCAACCCCCTACCGTAGACCATCGCCGTGTCTATGAAGTTGATACCGAGCTCTACAGCCCTAGCTATGATCGATCTAGCCCTCTCGTAATCCTTAACCCCCCATGCATCGCTAAACTGCCATGTTCCAAGCCCCACCCGGGATATACGTACATCGGTCGACCCTAGGTATGTGTACTCCAAGTCTAACACCACTCTAACCTAGGGTGGAGGGTTTAAAACTCACCAACCCCTATTACAGCCTTGGGGTGAGTTACTTGAAGAGGACCACGGTGGCAATCAGCGAGGCTACGGCGAGGAGGCTTTCGGAGCTCAGCCGTAAACATAAGATCGTTATATCAGCTCTCGCAACTGAGGCCCTAGAGGTGGCCTGCGACGCTATGGATATGGGTTTCACACCTAGGGATCTAAGAGATCTCATCGTGATACTCAAACTAGCATCGTTCATAGACCCAGTCCTCCTACCCATGGATGTTGTAGAGAAGCTCATAGTAATAGCGTCGAGAGACTCTGGAGCCCTAAACTCCCTCATAGAGGATTTCAGGCAGCTAGGAGCTAGGATAGCATCTACTACAATAAGCTACTATGGAACCCCCTCTAACGTAGAAGAGCTACTTAAAACACTTACAGTAATATCGAAGGTATCGGCATTCAAGGAGGTTAAAACAACAAGGAGAGACTCTACTCTAGAGATATCCATAATAGGATCGTGGAAAACAGGGG
The DNA here is from genome assembly GCA_028276165.1 of Acidilobaceae archaeon. Taxonomy (GTDB): domain Archaea; phylum Thermoproteota; class Thermoprotei_A; order Sulfolobales; family Acidilobaceae; genus DSZV01. Next base: position 3,746 of record JAPYWV010000101.1, on the reverse strand, counting down.
AGACATCAAAACTCATAGAAGCCTTCGTGAAAGGAGCCTTCGAAACCCTAGGCTACAATGTTAAAGAAACGTACGTTGGCGTGGGGAGCCTCAAGGTCATGGTAGCTCCTAAGGGGTAGAGGGCGTAGATACACACACTTAAACCCCCTGGTAGCCGTTAGACCTCATGGTGGGAGGCTATGAGTAAGAGCTGGACCTGCGGTCTCTGCGGTGGCGTCATAGTCGAAGGTCAGAGGTTCACTTTCATAGGGGGTGTTGGGGCTGTACACGTCGAATGCCTTAACAGGAGGGCTCTATCAGGGGCTTCTGAGAGCTACAGGGATTTGATAGCGCTATTGGATGCCAACGAGGCCCTCCTATACGCTATAACAAGGTTTAAGGAGGCTGAGGCTGTAGCCTCTAGTGAGGAGGTCAGAGGGGTCATAGCTGGTGTTAGGAGGGATGTTGAGAAGCTTGCTGGTAGGATAGCCTCACTCCTATCCGGGAGGGTTAGCTTGTAGCGTAGCCGTTATATGGGTTTAACTGGTTGCTCTGCTCCACATGCCTCGCACACTAAAGCCCACATCCTCTCCTTCTCCCTCCTCTCCAACCTCGTGTCAACGCTCATGCAGGTAGGGCATCTAACGTAGGTTTTCTCGAACCTCCTCAGGAACTCCATTATGGTCTGTCTTGATAGCTCAGAGTCTAGTATAAGGTGTCCTGTCTCCTCATCATACCTACCCCCTGCGCCCGTCTCCTTCAGGAGGTACCTTGCGACTATGTAGGGGTCCCTTTTAAGCTTCTCAGCTATCTTCTTGAAGTTCCTCACTATAATCCTATCACCCACCCTGATCATCTCGGGGTCCGGTAGTACTAGCTCTGCAGTCCCAGACCTAGGTGGTATCTTCTTGTAGAGCCTCTGGAGTAGCCACTCGTAGTCCTTAAGCCTCTCCTCCAACCACATCCCTCCCTGGATGCAGGCGTCCCAGGGTTTAAAGGCTCACCCTATCCTTCAACCCGGTACACTCGAAGAGCTCCTCCACTGTTAGAAGGCTTACAAGCCTAACACCTAGACCCTCAAGCCTCTCCCTAGCACCCTGGAGCCTATCGACTATCACTAGAGCTCCAACCACATCACATACACCGGCTAGGCTCCCCACAGCATTCTCTAGCGAGGACCCAGTTGTAGCTACATCATCTACGATAACGCACTTAGAGCCAGGTCTCGGAGCACCCTCGACAACCCTGGATGTCCCATGCTGTTTAACCTCACTCCTAACGTATGCAAGCCCTTTGCCTAGCATGAGGGCTAGGCCTGAAGCCCAGGGTATGCCTGCTGTTGCAACACCAACAACTACATCGAAGCCCCCTAGCTCCCTTGAAGCCTTCTCAGCCAGTAGCTCCAGGACCCTCCTATAGGACCTCCAATCCCCTAGGAGCCTCCTGAGGTCTAGGTAGTAGTTGCTCTTCAAGCCAGATGATAGTGTGAACTCGCCGAAGAGGAGGGCCTCACGTGATAATATTATGTCCGCGAGCTCCCTACAGTAACCCTCCATATGGCACCTCCACTCCCAGGTTTAGCCTAGGGTATCTTAAACTGTTAACCTCCCCTCTCTCTAAGAGCTCTAGCATGCTCCCCGTTGATCCATTTAACAACCTCAACCGGGTTCGAGGCCTCTGTTACAAGCCTTCCAACGATCTCGTAGTCGGCACCAGCTCTAATCCCATCGCCTGGTCTGGCACCCTGAACCCCGACACCCGGGGCTAGTATGACAGCCCACGGAGCCCTCCCTCTAACATGGGATATAACTTGGGGTCTCGTGGCTGGAGCGACAAGACCCCAGGGTTTAAGCCTATCCGCAACCCATAGGAGCCTATCAATGTTAACATCGATCACGTCGAGGCTACCCTCATGGCTCATCGAGATGACTAGTATCAATCTGACACCAACGGAGTCAAGGTAACCCTTCAAACCCTCCAGACCACCCTTAAGCCCGATGAAGGAGTGGGCGATGACTCCATCAACATAGCCGATGACATGGGATAAAGTGGATACCATGACGTGCTCGACGTCGGCAAGCTTAAAATCAGCTATCAAAAGCCCATCACACGAGCCCCTCAAAGCCCTTAAACCACTAACACCATAACTGAACATGAATGGAAGGCCTACCTTAAACCCAGCAACAAGATCGCACAAGCTCGAAGCCAGGCTAACCCACCTATCCAAGCTAGTACCAGGGCTTGGATCTACGGCTATGATAACTCTACTCTCCAACCAAACCACCATAGCATCATATGTAGGTATGTTTAAATAAGTTAGACCTACCTGATTGTCGAGGGTAGAGGTTATGCCATCCAAGGCCATTAGGGTTCCGGAAGAGCTCTGGCCTAGAAGGGGTGGGTGGAGGGGTAGGGTTGTTAGTGTTCTCAAGAAGCCTGGTGATAGGGTTTCCAGGGGTGAGCCTGTTGTCGAGGTTGAGATTGAGAAGGCTGTTCTAGTCATAGAGTCTCCTTATGATGGTGTTGTTAGCGAGGTTCTTGTATCCCAGGGCTCCCCAGTTGAGCCTGGCTCCGAGCTCATGAGGGTTGATGTTGTTGGAGAAGGTTAGGATTAGGGTTTCCCTTAACGAGAGGTATGGGGTTGTAGCCGGCCTAGTTTCAAGGCTTAGTATTGCTACTGTATGTGAGGGGGCTCTGTGTCCTAACATCATGGAGTGCTGGGGTGGCGGTGTCGCAACGTTCATGATAATGGGTGATGTTTGCACTAGGGGTTGTAGGTTCTGCTATGTCAGGAAGGGTAGGCCTCAACCACTGGACCCCATGGAGCCGTTGAAGGTTGCCGAGGCCGTCAGGATCCTGGGTTTAGACTATGTTACGATTACATCTGTTGACAGGGACGATCTCCCTGACGGTGGTGCCAGGCATTTCGCCGAGACTATTAGGGCTGTTAAGATGTTGAACCCTAGTGTGAAGGTGGAGGTTCTAATACCCGACTTCCGGGGTGACGAGACCGCTATTAGGGCTGTTGTTGAAGCTGGGCCTGATGTGCTAGCCCACAACATTGAGACTGTTAGGAGGCTAACACCCATAGTTAGGGATTGGAGGGCTGGTTACGATCAAAGCCTTAAGGTTCTAAGGGTTGCTAAGGAGCTAAACCCAAGCCTTGTAACCAAGTCCTCCATACTACTAGGCCTTGGTGAGACTTTCGAGGAGGTTGTCGAGGCTATGGAGGATTTGAGGGGTGCTGGTGTAGACATACTAGTCCTCTCACAGTACCTAAGGCCTAGCCTCAAGCAGCTACCCGTAGCTAAGATGTACTCTCTTGAGGAGTTCAAGGTTTTAGAGGAGATCGCTTACAAGATCGGCTTCTCATATGTTGTGGCACACCCGCTAGCTAGGACCAGCTATAAGGCTAAGGAGGCCTACATGGAGGCTGTTAGGAGGCTGAGGGGCTCATGAGCCTGAGGGTTATAGTTGATGGGCCCAGGGACCCCCAGCTTAACATGGCGGTGGACGAGGCCATAGCTAGGCTTAGGTACACAGTGGGCTATGATACCCTAAGACTCTACATGTGGCTCCCAAGTGGTGTTAGCATTGGTAGGAGGCAGGATGCTAGGAGGTCTGTACGCCTAGAGGAGGTTGAAAGGCTCGGCTTCAAGCTAGTTAGGAGGCCTACTGGCGGCGCAGCACTACTACACCCTCAGGATGACGAGGTGACATACAGTGTTGTCCTCTCAAGCAACCACCCCCTCTACTCAATGGATGTT
>JAPYWV010000099.1 GCA_028276165.1 Acidilobaceae archaeon | reverse complement strand
TAGCAACCTCACCCTCAGGTAGCTTTATAACGCTAGCAACACTCTTACCCCTAACATCGACCATGTAGACTTGGCTATAACCGCTACCACCAACAACAGCTAACACCAGCCCATTAGTCTTAACAATGTCGAGCTCATCGACACCAACAACCTGAACATTAGTCCATGAAACCCTAACACCAGGCTCAGTGGCCCCCGTTACCCCTCCTCTAGAATACAGAACCATAGGTAGTCGTATTGCAGTTTCCGCTAAAGGAGCTACATCTACAGCATGGGATCTCGCAAGCCTCTCAACCACACCCCAGGAGGGTAGCGAGGCTAGATCGGATTCCAGAAACTTCTTCTCACTAGACGCTTGGAGGAACCTGTAGAGCTCCCCGTAATCGTTGAAACCCTCGGTTGCTGTGATAGCACCTACACTAGGCGGCTGGGGAGCCCCGGGGATCCTGTATAGGGGCACGGTGACAGGCTCCCTGTAGGGAAGCGGTGAGGTTATGGTGACAACCGGTGTAAGACCTCCCCCGAGAACTGAAGCTATGTAGGGTACTAGTATGCCTGCTAGCACAGCTAAACCGGCTAAAGCCGCGTAGAGCCTAGCTCTGCTCATCCTAAGACCACCCACCTCCATACAGGTACGAGGCTAGGGGGGTAGAAGAGTCTACCCTTCGAACACTATTGTTCAAGTGTTTGAACAACATGGGGGTTTAATGTTAGAGGTAACGATTATTAGGAGAGCTCCGATACCCCGGAGCGTCTCATCGGCTACCCTCGTTTTGGGGCACGACTTTCTTCATCGCCCCCCTTCTGATTGATTATACGCTAGGATTTAAGTGTGTTGGTGTCTTCGAGCTCTCTACCCTAGGCTTTTACAATGCTTTTAACCTCCTCGATCACCGTTTTTAGCTCATCCTGTGTGTAGCCTTCCATGGGCTCGTTCTTGGGTGTTAGCTCTACTAGTATCCTCGCTCTCGTTAATTGTACCACCTCCCTGACCCTGACGCTCCACGGTTTCCCAGCTATTGCCTTGAGGTTTACTGCCTTAGCGTACCTACCTCCATCCACTATTGCTGCTACCGACGGTGCTACTACTACAACTAGGCTGCTTTCAAGGCTTTTGTACGTTGGTGCTGCTATATCAGCGTTAGACTCTATCACTACAACCTCTCTATCCTCCAGCTTATCTAGGCATGTGTCAGCTATGATGGCCGCATCGTTGTCCATGAATGCCTCCAGCTCCCCTAGGCTCGTTGGCGTTGGTGGTGGGTTTAACGTTACAGCTAGGTCTCTAATAGCCTCACCCACCCCCTGGGTTACCCTGGATAGTATGCTCTGGTTTAATACGTGGAAGCTAGCTACACCAGCTTGGGTACAACTGGTAACCCTTAGTATGGCGAGCCTCCTATGGGGTTGTGCTAGGAGTATATCCACGAACCCCTCCCTCCAGTCGAGCCTGGACGGGTCTACCGGTGCTAGGATACCACCAATAGGGTTTACAAGGTGGGCTGGTAGGCTACGGGACACCCTCTCGAGGATTAAACCATCGTGGGTTACTAGGAGTCTCCTCCTCCTAGACTCCTCTAAAACCCATGGTTTAAACCAGAGCTCCGTAGCGCCTACGGGTTTAAAGCCTACACTATCAAAACCCTCACGTCTCAAAGCCGTTATAAGGCTTGCAGCTAGCGTCGTCTTACCAGAGTCTACTTCGAGGTACCCCACCACCAGGATTTTAACCATAGAGGCTAGCCCTTCCTGGCAACGTACACCCTAGACCTCCTATTACCGGCAACTAACACTAGCAAACCCTCCTCAGCTAGAATCCTCAAAAGCCTACGAGCAGTCGATATCTTAACCCCATACCTCTGAGCAACCCTGAAAGGCGTTAGAAACTTCTCCTTAACAAGCTCAACCCTAGCCTTCTCAATCAAATCCCGGGACAAACCAGTCTCAACAAGAGCTGTTAAGTACGACTCCTTAACCTCCTCCACCCTAGCAGGCTTCCTAGCCTTCCTCTCCTTAGCCCCCTTAGAGGACACCTAAACCACCTACCTAGAGTGTGGAGGAAATCTAAACCTTAAAACTCCTCAAGGCATTAGATGATGGCAACACCACCAGCATTGTAAACCCCCATCCTCGTTAGGGATGGAGTTTAGCTGTTAGAAAGTATGTGAGGACAGGAGGGTTGGAGTTGAGGTTTAGCTGTTAAGCCTCTAGAACCTCGTGTGGGGTTCCTGTAGTGTTACTCTCGCTTCTCACGCTTCCTCTACTTTAACTGTTATGGGTTGTGGTGTTGCGGCTTGCTCGTGTTTTCTCTCCTCCTGCTTCTTAGACTTCTCCTCCTGCCTTCTAGGCTCCTGTAGTGGTGTTGTTACAGCTTCAACTGTTTTCTCCAGCTTGTCTAGTGTATTCTTTGCATCGTTCTTCTCTTCTATCAGCTTCTCCCTTAGCTTCCTTAGGTGGTTTATGCTATGTGTGTAGTTTTTCTCGCCTACCTCTCCGCTGAAGTATAGGACTTGTATGCCTACTATGGCTCTTGCTACTTGTACGCTTTCATCCTCTATTGCTGCTATCCTATCCTTTATCATCCTCTTAACCTCCTCAGCTCTAACCTTGAGGCTCTTTATCTCCTCGCTTAGGCTCTTTTTAAGTTCTTCGACTACATCCGCTGGTATATCCGAGGCTGTCATCGTCTCCAGGGCCCTCCTCCTCCTGTAGGCTCTATCAAGAGCCTCTATGACCTTCAAAGCCTCATACTTCCAATCCGGTATTACCACGAGCTTCCCATCCTTCAATCGTATCCTATCCCCTGGTATTGTTTCAAGACCCCTATCGACTATCTTAACCTCCACTGATCTAACCTCTCCATTAATATCGCTCATGATGCTAACAAGGGTTCCAAGGGATCTACCGTAGGAGTCCTCAACGTCAGATCCTATCAGTGGGGCTAGAGCCTCTATCCTTAATGCCAACCTCCTACACCAGTTGGACTTCCCTCGAACCCCGGTATATAGGGGGGTAGCCTCTATGTTACAAGCCTGTACCCAAATAGACTTCCTAAAGCCTATGATGTAACGGTGCCCTACATGAGCAGGGCTGAGGAGTGGTCTAAGAGGTGGGCTGGACCTGAGGAGGAGGGGGAGAGCCTAGCTAAGAGGATCAGGGATATCATAAGCCCACCACCGCCTGTGAGACAGCAGATTGTAACAGCACTCTACAAGATTGGAGCTCAGATAAACAAGCTAGACTACAGCCTAGCGAAGCTACAATCATACGATAAGATGCTGTTCGAGAAGACTGTTAACGCTCTAATTGAAGGGGATAAGAGTAAGGCTGCCATGTACGCTAACGAGGTAGCTGAAGTAAGGAAGATGGCTAAGGTTATAATGACTGTTAGGTATGCACTAGAGAGGGTTAAGCTTAGACTTGAAACAGCAGTCATATTCGGTGATGTCCAGGCTAACCTAGCTCCAGCCATTGTAGCTCTTAGACAGGTAGCAGGCTACATTAAAGGGATGATACCGGATGTCTTCGCAGAGCTTGTAGAGATAGATGAGAACCTACAGGTTGCAATGCTACAGGCTACGACACACGCGCCGATAATGCTAGAGTCAACATATGTAACGGAGGAGGCTCAGAAGATACTGAGAGATGCTAGCATAGTGGCAGAGCAGAGGCTTAAGGAGGCCTTCCCAGAGCTCCCAACATTCGAGAAGGTACCAACAGCACCCTCGAAGTCCGCTAGCGAGGAGTCTAGGTAACCCGTACCCCCTCAACCCACACCCCATCCTCTCCTCTACCACTACGTTAAACCACAACATTTTTCAAGGAAACCTATAACCCCTTCCGTGGATCCTAGATCTACGTCTAGAGGGCTGCCGTGAGGGCAAGCCTTAGGCCTTCCCATGCAATCCCATAGCTTTAAAACAGCATTCCTATCGAGAGCTAACGCCATCCTCTCCACCAACTCCCTCTGATAACCCTCAGGGACACCGAGCTTGGATAGAGCAACCTCTAGAACTGCAATCTTCCAACAGTACTCAGCAAGCACTTCAAGCCCCCTCCACGTCATCACAACACCCCTCCTAGGCTCGACCCTAAGCAAACCCCTATCCTCAAGCCTCCTAACCATGATACTAACTGTGGGAGCTGAGACACCAAGGAGCTTAGCGATATCAGAGAACCTGGCATAGGAGCCCCTATCAGGGCAGCCTCCAAGCTTGAATACAGCCTTCAAATACCTGAGCTCAACCTGGGTTAACATCGAACCCTCCAAGGCTGTTGTAGAGCCTTCAACCTCGTACATCCCTTTAACCCTGTTAAAGGTAGGCTATCAAACCTAATAAGTTTTATCAGAATCAAATTAGCATTCCCCCACTAGCAACACTCGATGATATCCGTGAATACCCCGTATCTCCGTTAACAGGGTTGAGGCTAGCTGTGAGTCCACCGGCTCCACCCGAGCCTCACATGTCCCCGTCGAGCCCAACGCCATTGGGCTCCCACCTCAACATCAGCAGGCAACCGGTGGTATCTAAGTTCATCGTTTACCCTTAACCCTGTAACAGCCTGTACCCCGGCTCGGCATACTAGCTTAACGCCATAGCCTTTGTCTAAGCTTAAACCCTTCATAGAATAATACTGTGAAGGCGGCTAACCCTGTTATCACGACTAGTATTGACTCGTATGTAATCCACCTCCTAGCTAGTATTAGTAGTAGCTCTCCAATAGCTATTCCTAGGAAGAAGAAGGAGTATACTATGAGTCTGGGGACGAGCCTCCTACCGAGTACTATGTAATCCTCGAGCTTCAAGGGGTTTGCTACCGTGTAGCCTAGACCCACTGGTTTCACAACACCGAGATCCTCTAGCCTCTTGAGATGGTAGTGTACGGTGCTAACGGGTAGGTCTAGCACCCTAGCTATATCTCTTACGCCTAGAGGCTCGCTTGACTCCAGTAAGGTAACGTATATCCTGAGTGCAATCCTGCTAACCTTCTCCTCATCC
>JAPYWV010000098.1 GCA_028276165.1 Acidilobaceae archaeon | reverse complement strand
TCGAGGTTCTAAGGAGGGTTATAAAGCCTAGGATGGATAGGGTTGCCAGGGGTGAGGTCACCCCGGCTAAGTACAATCCAGCTAACCTAAGGGACATATGTGCTATGAATATCACGTTAGGGGATGTCCTGGAAGCTACTAGGGGGGCTCTCGAAGACACCTACGGCCCCCTAACGGGATCCAGGGTAACGAGGGTTGAGCTCGAGCACGCAGTGGTTCTATCGAAGTCTAAAGTTCTAGTCTCTCCGCAACAGCTTTAACCAGCCCCACCAGCTCTAGGGCCGATGACCCGAGGATGTAGATTATAGGCTCTATGCCGGGCCCCCCGAGATCGCTTATAACCCTGGGTCGTTCAGTGCACCTATCGAGGTGTGATGGGAGCTCCTCCCAGTACCTCTGGATACCCGTGAAGGGGCCTACGGTGCACACCTCTAAACCCATACCTTTCAGGGCTTCTAGGAGGTCTTCACTCCATCTAAGCGATATCATGGCCCTCACATCTCCCCATCTCCTCTGCACCTCTAACAGCAGTCTCGCCATGAACTTGCTACCACCGTACACGGGCTTACCTACGGCTACAACCTCCCTGTCAACCTTAACAATCCTGCCAGGGAATCCTACCACGTCTAGGTAGCTTCTAGCACCCGGCCTAGCTACCACTATGTTAGCTCCAACCTCTGGTATCAACTCCGAAACCCCCCTGATGGATGAGAGCTCCTCGAAAGCACTCTCAACCTCCGCTATAAGTGGATCCCCTAGCTCTAGGTAGGCTCTGATCACCCTACAAGCGTCCGGGAGCCCGGTCTTCCTGGAGTAGAGGTTGCATACTACGCCTCTCACCATGAGGGAGAACTCGACGACAGCCAGTGTTGTTAGAGCTTCAAGCCTATCCTCTAAAAGCCTTGAAGCTACAACCCTAGCTATAACCTCAGCCTCCTCCCTACCCAAGCCAGCCTGGGATAGCTTTGATAGCATGTAGCCCCTACCTAGCTTAAGATACTTAGCTATCATGGGCTGTGATACGCCTAGGAGTGATGCTATCCTAGGCTGGCTTAAGCCCATCTGTGAGAGCTCTAAAGCTATCAAACCCCTAAGGTATGGTGTTACATGCCTAGCCATGAGCTCTGACGGCGTGATCATAACCTTAACCCGGTTATCTATGAGTATATAACCGGAGCCTAATATAGTGCTGTGAGGTGCTAGCGTTGAGTGGGGTTATGAGCTTTACAAGAGCCCTAGATGATGCTAGGTGGGGTTGGGAGCATTGGAAGCTCTTCGCAACAGTCTCAGCTAACTACCTGCTCGACGGTATAATGTTCTCCGTAGCCCCCCTCATGGCGTACATCGTGGCCCCTGATATAGCGATATACGTTTTCATAGCCAACCTTCTAGCTGAATGGCTTGGAGCCGTAGTATTCGGTAGGCTTGCGGACATCTATGGGAGGAGGCCTGTGTTCACCCTGGTGCTGGCCATAGAGGTTCTAGCACTACTACTCCTATACTTCACCTACGAGAACCCAATAGCATTCCTAATCCTAACATCTGCTATGACCTTTGGTATTGGAGGTGAGTTTGGTGCTGCCTACGCTACACTAGCGGAGCTCACACCGAAAGCCCATAGGGGTAAGGCCTTGATGATATCAACAAACTTCTGGAACATAGGTGCCGCTCTCATAGCAGGCTCTGCACTCATATACGCTTTCATATACAAGGACCCCGTTACCCAGGTAAGGCTACTCCTGCTATCAGCTCTGGGCACAGCTGTTGTTGTTGGGCTGGCTAGGCTAACGTTCCCTGAAAGTGTTAGATGGCTTGTTATCAGGGGTAGGGTTGCAGAGGCTGAATCTATAGTTAGGAGGTTTACTGGGGTTAGAGAGCCTCTTGAGCTCAAGCTACCCCCGGAGCAGTCTATAGGGTTGAGTGAAGCCGTATCAAGGTACCCCTTCAGGCTCCTAGTCCTAGCTGTGGTGACCGTGGTGCAGTACGTAACATCGTAACATATGGTATGCTAGCATACTACGTACCCTACGCTAAAGGATTCGCATTCGGGGTTGAGCATGCACCTAGGGTTGTCTTCGTAGCCAACCTGGGAGCCTCGATCGGGGCATTCCTACTACTACCGTTAATAGATCGTGCTAGGAGGCTCTCAGTACTAATAGCGTTCCTAGGTGGAACCCTGACAGCCTTAGCGGTACTAGTATCCCATAGCATGGAGGTGCTGGTAGCCTTCTACACACTATTATTCCTAAACATGGTGGCCTCTGAGTGGGCCTGGGGGTCTATAAGCGTTCTACAAAGCGAGCTCTTCCCAACAGGGGTTAGAGCGTCAATCGTTGGATTCCTAGTAAGCCTAACGGGGATAGCGGGAGCCCTAACAGTGTACTCAGAGGGGGTGCTAACAGCTCAAGGCTTCATAGCATGGGCCATAATACTATGGGCCTTGGGGTTAATAGCGTCAGCCGCATGGTACACTAGGGGTATCGAGAGTGCGGGGAGAAGCGTAGAAGAACTAGCATGAACACGCTATTAACAGGCTGTTACAGAGCTGACGGTAGATTTAAATAGCTGTAGATAGCTGTGAATACCCGGTGTAATGGTGTTGGGTGAGCTGTCGAAGACCATGTGGGAGGTTGCCACAGTTCTATGGCCAAACAGCAGGTGTTTAAGCTTCGGGGGAGGGGAGGGGTTAACGGGTACAGCCCCCCTTTGATCCGCACTACGGTGAGGGGGGCTGTTGGTAGGCCTACTCAGATGGGAGCCCCATGGCGTTGGGCTCAAGGGGGGCCCATGAGGTGTGGGTGAAGCTAGTGATCCCACACCAAGGCCCAACCCCGCTAACGGAAATACCGTTAGCGGGGAAACGCATAGGCATTCTCCATCATTTCTATCAAGTCTACGTAGCATTGGGGGTTTAGAGGTTAGAGGTAGACGTGGTAGGCTTATAGCTGAGGTTGAGTTGCTAGAGTATATGGAGTGGATCTGCTAGAGCGATACTCTACAGGGTTGTAAGGCCTAGGAGGCAGGCTTCCCTCTTCAAGTACCTCTACAGGCATCATAGGGATGAGTGTACATACTATGTTACGGCAGCAGCTATAGCCTCTAGGATAGCATCTAAAATAGCGCCCCAAGGCTCGGTTATCGACGTCCAGGAGGCTCACCTAGCACTAGCCCTATACATGTTACCTAAGGGTGTTAGGAGAAGGTTCATAACACACACCCCCGGACCCTGGGGTCACCCCAGGCTCTGTAGGGAGGGGGCTGAGGAGCTCCTAGACATAAGCTTACCGGATGTGAGCACAGCTACGGAGGCGGCCATGGAGGAGGCTGATGAGGTCTACGCTGTATCACGTAGACATGCTGAGATAACGAGGAAACTGTTCCCCCGGTATGCTGGTAAGATAGGCTATGTAACTAACGCTATAGACCTTGAGAGGTGGGCTAGGATTAGACCTGTCGACAGCCCTAGTGGATTATGGGAGGAGCATCTAAGGCTAAGAGAGGAGTTGGAATCACTCACATCAGGGCTCACGGGTAAGAGGGCGGGGGAGAGGATGATCTTATCGTGGACCAGGAGGATCGTGAGGTACAAGAGGCCCTACTATGTGGAAAGACTAGCCCAGGAGAGGGATTTAAAGGATAGGGTGTTCCTAGTGGTAGCAGGTAAACCGCATGTATGGGATAGGTGGGGCAGGGGGCAGGCTGAAAGGCTTCTAAAGCTATCAAGGGAGCTCAACAACATGGTCTTCATACCCACGTACGGTGTGGAGATAGCAAGGTACACTCTTACAGGAGCAGACCTACTACTATTCACCCCATTCCCAGGATGGGAGGCTAGTGGTACAAGTCAGATGAAGGCCGGAGCCAACGGAGTCCCATCACTCTCATCAAGGGATGGAGCAAGCTTAGAGCTAATAGAGGATGGTGTTAACGGGTGGCTCTTCGGATCCCAGCCGGAGGAGCTCATAGATATAGAGGGTGATGAGAGGGCCTTTAAGGTGGATGAGCGAGACTATGCTGATTTCATTGGAAAACTTGAGCGGATCCTAGACATGTTCGAGAGTAGGAGGGGGGAGTACGTGGAGGTGATGTTCAACGCTTATAAGAGCATAACACCTAAGGTTGATATAAAAAGGCTCCTAGGGGAGTACTATCCGGAGTTTATGAGGGGCTAGTCTACCTCTAGGTGTTTGTACTGATCTCTTAGAATCCTCTTAGCTATCTTACCAACACTTGTTAGTGGTAGGCTCTCAACCTCAATGACTAGATCTGGAAGCCACCACTTTGGTATGAGGCCTTTGGATACATAGTTCTCCTCCAGGTGCCTTCTAACCTCCTCTAGGGTCATCCTACCCCTCCACTCAGGCTTAGGTACTATTATTGCTGCAGGTCTCTCACCCCACTTCTTACTCCTAACAGCTATGACTGCGACCTGCGATACGCCTGGATGCGTGCTTATAGCATCCTCAAGTCTAACACTGCTGATCCACTCACCACCACTCTTAATAACATCCTTATCCCTATCCATTATCAGTATGGAGCCGTCCTCAAACCATACAGCAACATCACCTGTATGCCACCAGCCACCCCTCCAGGCCTCCTCAGTCTTACCGGGATCCTTGTAGTACTCTGGTGTAACCCATGGAGCTCTGACAACGATCTCACCCATACTCCTACCATCCCTTGGAACAGGCCTACCATCGGGGTCTACGACCTGGAGCTCCACAAGTGGGATAGGCCATCCAGTCCTTATAACGAGGTCGTCTAGCTCGGGGGGTCCAAGGAGCCTGGCTGGAGGACTGGCAATGGTTAGCACTGGAGCTGTCTCAGTCATCCCATAGCCTACGATAACCCTTATACCCCTCTTCCTAGCGGCTTCAGCTAAACCTTTGGGTAGAGCTGAGCCACCGACTATGAATGTTAGACCTGAGAGGTCGTACTTCGGACTCTCAGGATCTGTTAAGAGCATGTGCCCTCCTCCCCGCATCCCCAGAGGCCTAGCCTTATGCTAGGCCTCCCCGAGCGGTTTGTCGGTTTTCCGCTCGGAAGCGCACTCCTCATCTCCCTTTCGGATTCCCCATCCT
>JAPYWV010000020.1 GCA_028276165.1 Acidilobaceae archaeon | reverse complement strand
ATAAGCTTTACTACTGAGAATCCGGGATTTATAAATGTTTCGGCCTAGCCTAAAAGTTAAACCAGCAATTCTACGTATAAAATGCCCGGGGGAAACTTAAAGACTCGGGTCAGAGAGGCGGGTTCTTTCACCGTTCAAGCGATGGCGTTAACATCATCCCAAGACTGTTTCCTCAAAGCAATGGTTTTAAAGTTTTAAGGAACCCTGGGTAGGAGGTTTTAGGTTGTTCAAGGCTATGAGGTCTCTTGGATGTAGGGTCACGGGCCTAGGAGGTCGTTTAGAGTAGGTGGGTTCGGTGGGAGTCCTTTCCTCTTCCTAATGCTCTTGTAGAGGTCTTCTAGGAGTGTATCTGGTACTGGGGCCCATCTGCTGAACTCTACACCCCAAAATGCTCTTCCAGCTGTCGCCCCTCTTAGCTCGCTAGCTAGGTCGAAGCTCTCAGCTACGGGGATCTCGGCTATGACCCTTGCTGCAACCCCGTGGCTTAAGACCTCTATTATCCTCCCCCTCTTCCTTGCTAGGAGTGCTGCTATGTTGCTAACGTACTCCATAGGGACTCTTATGTCTAGCTTCTGTATAGGCTCTAGTAGTGTTGGTTTCGCTGTTAGTATCCCCGCCCATATGGCGTTCCTGGTAGCTGGGTATAGCTGTCCTGGGCCTCTGTGAGCTGGGTCTTCGTGTATCACTGCATCGTGTAGTATCACCTTAACCCCTCTCACGGGCTCCCCTGCTAGGGGGCCTTCTTTTAAGGCTAGCCTGAAGCCGGCTATTATTGTATCCTTGACCTCCCTAAGGTACTGGACTCCACTAGTCTTATCCACCATGACGTTTATGTTCTCATCTATAGCCCATATCCTCCTAGCCTCATCGTAATCCCAGCCAGCCTTATCCCTTAGTATGGCTGCTCTCTCTCTGCTATCCTGGTCCTCTCTTACAACACCCTTAGCTATCAAGCTTATAGTCTCCTCGTTGAGGGGCTCAACGCTTATGTAGAGTCTGTTATGCTTGTTAGGACTCTTACTCTCGAAGATCCTACTTGCAGCTCTCACAGTCTCCCTGTAGACTACTATAGGCTGGCTTGTCTTAACCTCGACCCCGAACTTCTCCTTCAATAGTGTCAATGCTATCTCCAGGTGTAGAGGGCCCATCCCCGATAGTAGGTATTCCCCTGTCTCCTCGTTTATCTTCAGGACCAGGTTTGGATCCTCTATGACGAGCTTCCTTAGAGAGTCTATCATCTTAGGTAGATCCTGTACCCTTAGAGGCTCCACTGCTATCGTGACAACAGGCTCGCTAACATACCTTAGCTGCTCGAATGGTGCTGCCTGGTGTACACTCGATATACTCACTATGGTTTCACCCGATCTAACATCCTCTATCCCCATTATAGCTCCTATGTTGCCCGCTGTTATCATCTTTGTTATCTCCCTGAACGGGCCCATGTAAAGGCTAACCTGTAGTATCCTAGCTTGCTTACCAGCACCTAGAAGGTAGACCTCGGTCCCAGGCTCTAGTGTTCCAGAGAAAACCCTACCTGTCGCTACAAGCCCTGCCTTCTCAACCCTAACATCGTTTATGAAGTACACCAGGGGCCCGTTGGGGTCCGCGTTTAGCATAGCCTTCCCTAGATCGCTGTTCAGATCACCCCTCCATATCTTCGGTATCCTATACTTCTGAGCATCCCTCGGGTTTGGTACGAATTTCACAACCATGTCTAGTAGGGCTTCGTGTAGCGGGGCTCTCCTCGAAAGCTGTGCTATGAGCTCCTTATCGTCTGACTCGTAAGCCTTAATGACATCTTGTAGGCTTACACCCTTCTTTCTAACCAGTGGTACGCTTAAACCCCACTTATCCTTAGCACTACCGAATACAACGTTACCCTCAGCTGGGTTTATCTTCCACTTCTTGGCGAACTCAGGCTCCCCGTACATGTCTATTAGGTTGTTAACCTCCTTTATGATCTCAAGGAACCTCTCCTGCATCTTCTCAGGTGTCATCTTAAGCTCTCTAATGAGCCTATCAACCTTGTTTATGAAGAGGACAGGTCTAACCCTCTCCTCCAAAGCCTGCCTTATGACAGTCTCAGTCTGGGTCATAACACCCTCCACTGCATCGACAACGACAATAGCCCCATCTAGGACCCTCAAGCTCCTAGTAACCTTACCGCTGAAGTCAACGTGGCCAGGTGTGTCGATGAGGTTTATAACGTAGGGTTTACCACCGTACTCGTGGTACAAGCTTATGTTAGCGGCCTTAACAGTTATACCCCTCTGCTTCTCAACACTAAGATAGTCTAGGACTAGAGCTTCACCAGCAACCCTCTCGGATATAATGCCAGCCGCTGCTAGAAGGCTATCACTAGTAGTAGTCTTACCGTGGTCGACGTGAGCAATAATACCTATATTCCTAACCTGCTCAATATTACTCATAATCTTCTCAATCTCAGCAACAACCTTAACCCTAGCACCCAACCCGGAACACCAGATGTAACCATAAACTTTAAACCTTAAAACCCTAAAGGAAAGGGCCGAAGGATAGGTTAAAACCTTAAACCACGCATATAAGATATTCAGAGCTCACCCCGAACACCGTTAAGGAGAGGAGCGTTTCACACTACCAACTACCACAGGAGTTTCCCCCTTCACACTCTGCACTCTACGCGTATAGGGTTAAAGGAATATCCGGGAGGCTCTAGGACGCAGTATTAACCATAGAGTAGCTCCTGCGAGGATTGCTGTTGCTAACCCAATTATAAATGTTGTTCGCAGGTCTACCTCTCTAACGGTTGTAGTCTCCGTAATGGTAACAGTTACATTACCCCTTTCTACAACAGGCTCCCTTACCGTCCTAGTCTCAGTTACAATGTAGGTGGTTGGGGGGAGTGTTACTGTTTCTCTAAGGATTTCTGTTATAGTGCGTGTCTCTCTAATAGTCTCTGTTAAAATGCTCGTTTTGGTAACCTCGATGGTAGTGGTTACTGTTACCGTTTGAGCTATCTCCCTAGGCTTCTCTGCAATGGATATCGAGTATACGGTCCACATGCTATCCATCCCGGTATCCCTCCGTACTCCATGTGATCCAGCTACGTACACGTTTTCACCGTCAAAGGCTACCCCACGTGAGATAGTGTGTGCGGACATGTTTATGTTGTCATCTAGGATTGTCTTGTAGACTACGTTGAGATCCTTGTCTAAAACGTATACCGCATGTTTAAAATAAAGTGAGGGTTTGGAGGTGTCCTCAATCTCTTCAAGAACAAATGCGTATATGAAGTTATTGAAGTATAGGAGGGTTGGAGCTGGTGCTGGTGGAGTTTTAACTCGTGAAACTCTCAGGATATCACCATGTTTACTAAGCTTAGCTATGAAGAAGGGGCCTCCCCCTACATAGCCGTTACCCTCCTCGTCGAACGCGATTGAAGTACAAATGCTAAGTATATCGAGTTTAACTACTTTAACTAGCTCTAGATCCTTCGAGAGTATCTCGATATGCGCGAAGGCATTGTAGCCTACAGCCTTAAAACCGCAAACCCACAACTCTCCTGTTACAGGGTTTATTGAAATAGCTTTAGCCTCATCTATAGACTCAGATGGATTGGAGGTATAGGATCCAACTAAGGCTAGATCCTTCAACCTCCTCTTCTCAACCCTCCACTGGGCATCGTTAAACGCAGGGCTATTATCGTGACCGGCTATGTATAGGTATTCTCCATCCGAGGTTACAGACCACGCTACAGCAACGCTCGGGTATGGCGCGCGCACGCCATATGTGGCGTAGTTGAGCATATCGAGGTCTAAGTCTAAGGCTACGATAGCCCACGAGAAGACCCGAGGGTCTCCGACTCTACCAACAGCGTATAACGTATCCTCGACTATGACGCAGTCATAGAGTTCATCCCAGCCAATGCTAGGATCGTAGGTCCAGACTTTAACCAGATCTCCGCTAGACTTCAACCTCTTCTCGATCCTAAACCGCCCCACACCATCGTACCTATCGGCCCCCACAACGTATATGTACTCGTCTTTCTCGCAGACAGCATTAGCGTCGTCGGCTGAAGAGCTTGGATCGCTATGCACAATCCAGTTAACCTTTAAAACACCATGGCCGGGTTCGCTAGGTTGTAGAGTGGGTGTTGCTTGAGCTCCCACAAGCAATAGTAGGATTACTATCATGATACTGGTTAGAGCTTCTAGGGTATTCAACCTCATAGCCTAAACACCTCCCTCTGAGTGCAATGCCTCCTCGTAGAGCTCCCCTATAGATAACGTGGTTTTACAGTTTGCCATTCTCTCTAGGGGTACTACTGCTTCCGCTTCCACAATAACCTTTCCATCCTTCACTATTACCTTCGACACACCGTCAAGGCTCGCCTCCGCTATCATCCTAGCCGTCTCCTTATCGTAGCACACGATACTAGCCTTCTCTCTCATATCATTCTCCTTGTAGTGTCTCAGTACGGATCCGTTCCTGAGCACTGTTAGTGTTGTAGCTTCATCCTCAAACTCTGTTAGGATGTGTGTTGCAATAACTACTGTGGCTCCACCCTTCAACTTACCCTTCATAACCTCGTGTAGCACCCTTACGGCTTTAACATCTAGTAGTGTGTACGGCTCATCGAGTATTATGATCTCAGGCTCACCTATCAGTGCTTGGGCTAGTAGGACTCTCTTCCTCATACCACTAGAGTAACCCCTCATAAGCTTAGCCCAGTAACCTGTTATCTCCAACATCTCAGCAATCTCTAGTACTTCACCCCAGCTTACACCCCTACTTGCAGCTACAAACCTTAGGTACTCTAGCCCTGAGACCCACCATGGTAGCTGGATATCCTCGAAGGCCACGTGAACCCTCCTTAGTAGGAGAGTCTTTTGAAGCCAGGGGTCCAGGTTTAGAACTCTAACTCTACCTCTTGAAGGTCTTAGGAGGCCAGACCATATCTTCAGTAGTGTCGTTTTACCAGAGCCGTTAGGGCCTGCAATTACATGTAATCCTCTGTCAAGGCTTAAACTTACATTAGCCAAGGCTACGGTGGCTCCGAAATGTTTCCACACGTTAACAGCTTCAAGTAGGGTCATGTGAGCTCCCTCCTAAGATATGTTATGAGGGATATGATTAGAGCTATGAGGGTTACCATTAGGCCCCTGGAGGTGAACCAGATGTAACTCCTGCTAACCTCTACAATCTCCATGGCTTGAGGGGACCGTGGAGGCTCTATGTACAAATATATTATAGGGTTCTCAGCTAGGATTGCGGCCTTCCTCAGGTCAAAGCCTAAGCTTGACTTCAACGGGTTATCTATGGTTAGAAGCAGGGGTACCATTACGCCTACCAGGATTACGGGGACGAACCTAGGCGTTAAACTCCCCATGAACAGAGGTGTTGCCATGAGAACACCTGTTAGGGTTAGGGTGTAGAGCGCATAGTATCCTAGCATAGTAGCCGCGGTTGTAGGTGATCCTAGGAGGATTTCGTCGAGCCAGACTACGTAGATGTTGAGAGCACATATGATTAGGGGAGCCCAGGTTACCAGGAGTACTGCTACTAGTTTGGCAGCTAGCATTGATATCCTAGATCTGGGTAGTATGTCGACAGCCTTATCATAGCCACCTTCAATCTTATAGGAGAGTACTATGGCTACAGCTACGACCATTAGGATAGTGTAGGGCACCAGTATATCCGGGGAGTTGGTTACGAACACAGGGGCTAGAACTACGGAGGGGCCCCCGGTAGCTGGTTTAACGTTGAGGGAGAATAGGGTGTACATGAAAGCTATAATGGGGGCTAGGAGCCATAGGTAGAAGCTCTTAACCTCCCATAAGATAAGCCCTATGAAACCCCTGTATGGGTTTATTGCTTGAAGCCTCCTACCAAGCACCATTGGTAAAGCTATAGCGGTTACCGTGATAATCAGGAGCTCTAGGAGTAGCCGATCTCTAACATCTGATCTGGTGGAGGGTCTACCTGAAACAGTTATGGAGATGTCTATGGTTACATGATCCCTAGCGGTATCCTCAAGGGGTTTAAAGGTAACCCTGACTATGAACTTGTAGAGGCTATCCCTAGGTGCTATGAACTCGGGTGTAGGAGCTCTAGCAGCATAGTACTCGCTAGAGAAGTTCCACCTCTCACCTTTAATCACATCGACAACCTCCAACTCCATAAGCCAAGCGTACCTAACGTTTGCCGCCATAACCCCGGCATCAAAGGATACACGATCCCCCTGGGCTAGAAGCATGTACCTTGCGTAGGCTTGCTTAAACTGGGTTAAAGGCAACCCCTCCGGTACATTGATTGTACCCTTGGGGCTTTCATCAAAGCCAGTCCTCTCATCCATATAGGTTTTATAGTAGAGGGGTGCTATGTGGGCTACAGACAGCAGGATGACCATAATAGCTACAAGTGGGATCCCCACTCTAGGCACTCTATCACCTCCCCCTATACCTTAATACAACTACAAATGCCAGGAGTAGTAGTAGGGCAAATGCCACCAAAGCTATGGGGATCCTTGAAGGAGGCTGGGCTTGAGGAGTGATAGCTGGAGGGATTTGTCTAGTCTCTTGAACTAGAGCTGGCGTGGTCGTCGTACCAGTAGGCTCCTTCACAGTAGTTTTAGGTGGTGTTATAGGAGCACCTATGACCGGTCTCTCAAGCGCAATATTCGTATCCGATAGAAGGAGCTCTACACGCCTTTCAGCAAGCCCTACCCCACAGTCAACCCCAATCTCCGTGAAGAGGTTAAACCACCGTACTACATCTGATAGGAGACCTCTATCTTTAAACTTAGCGTAGACTAGGATGCCTGAAATTGAATCGTAGACAATCTCTTCAACTCCAGGGTCTTGTGCTGGTTGTACAACGTAAACATCACCACGTCTATCAACGACTACCATGTAACTGGTGTAGAGCTCCCCTTGAACCCCTCTCAAATACGTTGTGAAGTTGTAGATACCAGCTATCTCATCCAGGTTACCGTAGAGTCTCGTGAAGTTGGCATAGGCTTTCTCGAACTCCCTGTAGACGTTTAACGGAGCTCCTCTAACGAGCCTCACACGATCTAATGTAATGTTAGAGTAGCTGTAATCCCTCTCAGCAGGCGGAGGGTTCAAGGCTAGGAGCCCTAGGGTGAGCCCCAGCTGTCTACCCTCCGTCCACTCACTCCAACCTCTCGGTATAACGTTTATGTAAAAGAATACAGCTCTCTCATCATCATGAATAACCCTCATGTAGTCTTTTAAACTCCTACTACCCTTCGTTAACCTCACTATAGTCTCGTTAATCTCATCCAATACCGGTTTAACCTTCTCATCGTACCATGGCCTCTCAGAAGATATGCCGATCATGGGGCCTGTCACATCTAGCTTGAACAGTTTCACAGTCCCACCTAGAGACTGCTCGGGTCTTAGCAGGAAGGGCCACTCCTTAGCCCAGAACTCCTCGTATACATCCCACCTAGTGTAAGCTTGGAGTGTTCTAAGATTAACTTTAAACACCTTGCTAATAACATAGTTCAAGCTCTCACTAGTATTAAGGTTTTTAGCGTTAAAAGCTATGATGGAGAAGTTAACAAACATCCACTCACCCTCAACCCTCAAAACACTCCACTTAACCTTAAGGTTGTCGAACGGAAACCTAAACCGGTAGCCAGAGCTGTGATCAATAACCACACATGAAGCCCTAGAATCACTCCTAACATCGTATAAGAAGTAAACACCCTCACGAAGCCAGTAATAAGGAGAACTGGACATAGCATCAAGCCCATCGAGAATCAAGATAGACAGTATAACGAGCACTACAACCAATCTAACATGCATGAAAAAACACCTGAGGACACCCCCTAAATAATACCTCTAAAGACTTTAAGGTTAAAAATCTTCCCTACTGTTCTCCCGGCTTATTACATCGCTACCTTACACACCAACCACCTATAGTAGCCCCCGCACCAGCCGAGGCATCCAGAGGGCCATTGAGGCTACCCTGATATGTTTCACCCCAGGAGAATAATGTGTGATCGAATACAGGCTTCTTAAAACTATGGATGTAAGCAGGATAGAGGGTGCTCCAGGCCTCAGCATAAGCAAGCAGTCCAGAGTTAGGTATAGCTTCTATCTTCATCCTATAGCCATACAGGTAACCTGCTTCAAGTGGACCTACCGCAACGAGACCCTCACCATAATACCCACTACTATCTATCGTAGCCTCAGCATAAGCGTAGGTAATACTACCTCTAGAGTAGACTATGCACCTAGTGATATCGGAAGGTGACGTACTTAATGTGCCTAAATCACTAGCTAAAGCTACTAAGCTTATGAAAGCTAGAAGTATTCCCGCTAGACTTGTATTAACGGATTTAAGCACCCAAAGCACGACATGTTATTATGATGTAGGAGGTGGTCATACCGTGCTTTGGGTGCTTAAATCCGTTAATACAAGTCTAGCGGGAATATAGATACATGTTTTTCATGAGTGTATACGTTTAGCCTTTCGTTTAACTTCTTAGACGTTTGACTGATGTCTCTGATCTGTTGTATGGAGCGTATATAGGGGTTTTAATATCTTTTAGTGTGGATTGTCGTTTCCTCGTTGTTTCCTCTCCTGACTGGTATGTTTGTTTTTGTTATTTTGGATTTTGTTATTTTGGATAGCTTTACGGTGTTTTGGGTTCACGTTCTTTTAATTTTATAGTCTTTTAGCTTTTTATCGATGATATTACTACTGCTGTCGTTATTAGGATGTATGCTGTTAATATTGTTATTGTAGGTGTTTGGTGGAATAGTATTAGCCCCCATATTGCTGCTAGTACTGGTTCTATTGATGCTATTACTGATGCTCTTGATGCTCCGATTTTCTCTACCCCTCTTGTGAATAGTTTGTATGGTATTATTGTTGCTAGTACTGCTAGGTATGCTCCAGCTATTATTGGTTTTGGTTGGAGCTTCAGGTTTTGGTTTACCATCGCGTAGGCTATCATCATTGGTAGGGTTACTGTTAGCGTGTACGGCATTGCCCCCAGTGAGACTTCTAGGGACTCGCCTCTCCTAGAGTAGAACCTGGCTACTGCTATGTAGAGCCCGTAGGATACCCCTGCTATGAGGCCTGATGCTAGCCCAGCGGCATCCAGGACCCCCCGGCCTGCCTCCAACCCCATTAGCGTTACAGCTACCAGTATCAATGCTACCGATGCCACCCCCGCGACCCCGGGTTTCTCACCGTACGCCATGGACGCTAGTGTAGCCCATAGCGGTGCAGTGTACAGTAGGTACGCTGCAACCCCAACACCCGCTA
Organism: Acidilobaceae archaeon; assembly: GCA_028276165.1. Lineage (GTDB taxonomy): Archaea > Thermoproteota > Thermoprotei_A > Sulfolobales > Acidilobaceae > DSZV01. Next base: position 12,589 of record JAPYWV010000020.1, on the reverse strand, counting down.
TTACTGCTGAGAGTGGGTACGATGAGAAGAGTACTCCTAGTAGGACTCCCGCTATTAGGGAGCTCCTCTTAAAACTCCTGGCCATAAGTAACCCCACAACCCCGGCTATGAGGGATCTAACGAAGGCCATGACTACAATGTCGCCTCCTAGGACGCTAGCAACACCAATGGTAGACCATAGGGTTGCAGCTGCTAGTATGTAGGCTACAGCCCACAACCCGGAGCTCCTCCTACCCAGCCCTGGGTGCAACCCTATAAATCCTACGTGCTCGCCGTAATCCAGGATTTAATGTTACGAGGCTTCCTCAACCTAACCTGGGGCCCTGCGAGAGCCCCCCTCCAGTAGAATGTTAGCCTAACAGTGTCAACGGCTAAACCCTCAAGTCTAGCTATAACACAATCCCTCACATCGCCAGGAGCTCTAAGCCTAGCGTGGAAAGCCCTAACAAGGGCCTCCGAGAACTCCTCTGCTATAGCCGAGCCGTCGGCCTCCACAACGAGGAACCTTGGGTTAACAGGCTTGGAAGCCCCGGACTCTCTAGCGAGCTTAACGCCGAGCACGACCATAGCGACGATATGCTTCAACTCTAGATCCCTCGTGGGCTCGTAAACCCTCACTACACCAGGGTTACCCTTCCACTCACCGATAATTACGACCCTATCAGCGCCAACCCTCAAAGCCTCCCTAGCTAGGTCAGCGTAGGAGCTATGACCCCTGGTTAGCCTAACACCACCGGGTAGAACGGAGACCAGATCCTTAACAAAACTCCTACTCCTAGGACTAGGCCTCCTACTAGTAGTAACGATAATCCTGCTAGCCCCAAGCCCTCCCCCCAGCAACTAAACCCCCTAGCCCACATCTGGAGCCAACACCAAAACCTTAAACACCCACTACCCTACCAGGAGCCCTCCACCATATCATGGCGAACATGCTCAACGCTTAACCTAGAGGCCGTTAGCAAGGTGGGGTTAAGAGTGAAGCTTTCAAACTTTAAGAGCGTACACGTGCCCAAGGCTGTGGGGGGCTGGAGGTTGGAGGACGCGCTCGAAGAGGCTTGGAAGGCATTTCAAACAGTCAGGGAGGAGCTTGAAAGGTACAGGATTGAGGGGGATCAAATGGTATTACGTAATGCAGCGGAGAAAGGGTGGTTAGCGGTGAATAAGGCTGTAGAGGCTTTACTGAAAGCTCACGGTGTTGAGGCTGGGACTTATAAGGAGAAAAGGGATCAGCTGGTGAAGCTTGGATTTGAAACACTGAGGGACGGGTTTGCTGCTAGAGAGAAGCTCCTGCACATAGACTGCTTCTATGATGGGATGTGCGATGAAGAGTTCGTCTCAAGGGAGCTCGCGAAAGTAGAGGAGATGCTTAGAGAGATCGAAAGCCTTATAGAAAGCTCGGTAAGACGCTAGAATAAGGGTCTAATTTAAGAAGTTCGGCTAGAGAGTTGGGAGTTAATGGGTGAGCCTGGTTTGGACGCCCCAAGTAAGCTTCGTGAGGCAAAGGAGATCCTAGCAAGAGCCCTCCAGGAGCTAGATGAAGGTGTGAAGAGCGGTGACCTACTTAAGGTTAGAGATTCTTGTGAGAAGGGCTGGCTAGCCGTCGTCACGGCTGTAGACGCTCTACTGGTTAGGTACGGCTACGAGGAGGCTAAAGCACACCCTGATAGGAGGAGGAAGCTCAGGGACCTCTCCAATAAGCACCAGGAGGTTTCAAGACTTGGGATCTACGATAGGGTTGAAGCTAGGAGGAGCATCCTCCACAACGACGGCTTCTATGGCGGAGCTCTAGCGCCAGAAGAGGTTAGAGAAGAGCTAGGGAAAGTCGAGAGGCTTATAGAGGATATAGAAGCTCTCATATCAGTGTAGTGTGGGAGCCCCAGACTATACATCGAACCACGACCTAGTTATATACGAAATAGCTACTCGTCCACGAGTACGCAGAGTGCAACCTGCAGGTATCAATACATGCTAGGAGCTCCCTAGAAGTTGTAACGGTAACGGTAGTCCACCCTCCAATCATAGCATCACCTATTACCGTGATCAACAATCCTTGAAATCGCTATCAAGTGGAACAACAATATAGTCTCGATATGCAGAGAGAGTTTAGATCACGGACATCGCAGTAAGTCCACCCTATCCTACTATCTAATTAATATTGCTAGTATTATCGTAACCCACATTGTAATCAGTACGCCTAAGATCCAGAGAAACCTATTGTTTAAATCCCTTCTTAGATCTCCAATCTCACTCCTTAAATCCCTAATCTCGGCCCTTAGATCCCTAATCTCGCTCTCGATATGGTTCAACCTCTTATCCATCTGCTCTAGTATACCCTCAATCCTAGCAACCCTCTCCTCCAGACTACCCTCCTTCATACATGTAACCCTGTCTAGACTAGAGCTTGTTAAAGTTAATTAAAGCTATGGTTGCATAGTAGTACTCCTCAATAGTCAGATCACGTTATTAGCGTGAAGAGATCAGCTTAACCTTAGAGTTAAGCTTTAATCAACTCTTTTTCTTTCAAACTAGTCCTAGTCTAGAGATTCGTTCTGATGATATCCTGGTGAGGGTTTTAACGATAGGAGATTATTGAACCTTTCGGCTTGTAAGGTAGGGCATGGTATGCCTGGATACGACATTGACATGCTTGTAGGTTTTGACTGGAGGTTAAGCCTCATCCTCAGAGGAGTCCCGGCAGATTCGCTGAGGAGGCTGGATTCCGTAGGCTAAGCCATCCTAGGGTCATGGGCCTCGGGCATCGTAGGGTTTCAGCTCTGCGACCACTAAGATGCTAGAGGCTTCCCACTATGTTCAAGTACTTCCGTGCACCCGTGTACTGCTAGCAGCTAAAAGGGCTATATAGGGTCTCTGTACACCTACACATTATGGTGTCTGCATGCCTAAGCGTACAACATTAATTCTAGACGATGATGTATATAGGAAGCTTGTGGAGGAGAGTGTTAAGAGGTATGGGACTGTAAGAGCTCTCTCAAAGGTCGTTAACGAGCTACTAAGGGAGAGGTTCTCTTCAAGAGAGGATCTCATCAGGCTCATATACTCTGATAAGATCACATGGATTTCAACAGAGGATTTCGAGAGATTCCGTAGAGGGTTAAGTGAGAGGTTTGAATCACGTTGATCTTGGATACTGTTAGTTAAGCTGGGCACATCTGTAAACCATGTCGTTGAAGCCGTTAAGGTGATAACCTCAAGCTTCTAAGTAACTCCATCCCATACTCGCTCGGTCGTCGAGCACACGTTCGAGTTACGTGAAATTCATCACATGGGTTGCACAATCGTAGCTACAACTGTATCGTTAGGAGAGGGTCTTATAGCAGAGGATGCGAAGACGCTATCTTAGAGGAGGGTGTTGGAGGAGAGGTATAAAATCAAAGCCTATAGCTATAAAGACTTGGTAGTCTAGTTCGGGCAACCGCGTTAACTCCTAGGGTTAGAGTTGTATCAAAGCACCTTCATGCCTTGGCGAGAACTCCACTTACAACATAAGGTTTAATCTGTAGCTCTGCTTATGGCTGGGGGTTCCATGGCGTTGGTATCAGCTACGTTAGCATCCTAGGAGCTCCTTCACCTTTAATGCCCTCTCTAGGGCAGCTTTGATAATATCATCTCCTACGGTGTTGGGTTTTAATGTGAGTGTTTTAATGTTGTTGCATATCTCCTCCACGTGCCTGGCTCTAGCTTTCTCGTCTAGTGCTTTCTCAGCTTGTATTTTAACGTTCCCCTCCATGAACCCTTCGGGGTAGTACCATACCTTGAACCACGTGAACCCTGTGGTTAGTAGCTTGAACCCTATCCTCGTAGCCTCAGCTGGTACCCCCATGTCTACTAGTCTCATCGTCTCCCTATCCCATGAGTAGTCTACGTATATCGATTCCCCGGGTTTAAGGGCCTCGTATAAGATCTTGTAGAGCTCCTCCTCCACATCTCTGAAAGGCCCCTCCTCTATGTTGTAGAGCTCCACCCAGCCCTTGTAGGGGCTTCTACCGCAGAACACCTTCAACGTAGCAATCCTATCCCCACCCTTGTAGAGCTCCATGTTGTACTCCTCGGCAAACCTCCCCCTCCTGGTCTGAACCTCTACCTTTAGCTCCTCCTTCACCCTCCTCGGTAGAGCTCCTAAGCCCTCGTGGTTGCAACGCATTGGGGGCACCCTAGTACCAGTATGTCTCTGTGAAGTTATGCTCTGGGACCATTAACCTTGGGTTACTGTAGGCCGTGCATGCTCGTGCTATTACACAGCCCCCATTACACCCCCTCATCTTGGAGCATTCAACCCTACAGGAGCTCCTGCAAGTCGGGTTATCCCTTGTACAACACCTCCTACCAAAGCTCCAGAGGATATCGTCTAGTATGAATGGGTCTACGCCCCCGTGCCTGGCTACCTCCTTGTAGGCCATCCTGGTGGCCAGCCTTAGCATCACATCCCTGTCTTCGTCGAACTCAAGCCTAGCGGCTATAGCCTCTAATGTTTCATCGTCAACCTCCACTATGCCCGTTCTAACAGCTATCCTGACAAGGTGGTTGTCTACTGGAACCTCCTTGTTGTACTGGTCTACAACCTGTAGGACACCCCTCCTCTCAAGGAATTTAGCTAGTAGGTATGCCTTCTTCTCCACAGGATCCTGGTACGCTTTGAACACCTTGAGTACGTTTATGAAGCCTCCCCCACTACCGCTCTTAAGGTAACCCCTGGACTCCACAACGATATTGTATGGATCCCCGTTGAAGAGCTCCAATAGCTTAACCCCAAGGTCTCTTAGGAGCTCCGCTCTAACCTCGGGATCCGGTGGCCTCACAACCCTGATATCGGTTTTAACGCTAAGCCATTCAACAACATCCCTGGGGGTTACCTTGGCAAGCCTCTCGGCTTCGAAGAACCCGGGGTCCTCCATGAACCTCTTTAAACCGAGCTTGTATAGGAGATCAGCGCCATGGTAGAGCTTGCCGTCAACTACAGCCTCGTAGGGCCTCCCAGGCCTGCTAAGCCTATGATCCATGGCTACCATAACCAGGAAGTACGACACGATATCCCTACGGCTAGCGCTGGGAGGAGGGTATAGATCTGGGTCTAGGTAGTAGTCTACCTCAATGGCGTCCGCAACACCTGCTAGAAGCACCCCTAGCTCCCTAGCCCTACCCCTATTGACCCTAACGAGCACAGGCTTAACCCCGATACTCTGTAGAGGGTGTATGCTGTGAGGTTAAAGGCTCGAGAATAGCTATTAAAGCCCTACCCCCTATGCTAGGGTGGTGTCAGCCGTGTCCAGCGGGGATGTGGTTAGCTTTGAGGAGTTCTCCAAGCTCGATATAAGGATTGGGAGGATCGTCAAGGCGGAACCGGTCCCCGGTAGTAGGAAGTTGATTAAAACAATAGTCGATATAGGTGGGGAGGAGAGGCAGATCCTGGTAGGCGTAGCAAAATGGTATAAGCCTGAGGACCTAGTGGGTAAGCTAGTGGTAGTGGTTGTAAACCTTAAACCAAAGGTTATGGCGGGCCTAGTGAGCCAGGGTATGGTGTTAGCAGCTGGGTGCGGTGAGAACGAGAAGCCAGTACTCCTAACCGTAGAGGAGCCCGTACCACCAGGCTCCAAGGTTTGCTGAAACCCTAAAACACTCGCCACCAACCGCATAGGCTATAACCTCTACCAAGCTCCCAACCCTATCGACTAACCCTCAGTCCAGGGAGGTGCTGGGTGGTATCATTTCACCAAGTAACCCTTACGACAACGATGGCACGCATAGGCTACCACAGAGCTATTGGTGGTCTTAAAAACGCTTCCTAGCCGCCTATGGGTACTCTGTGAGTGAACTCTGTGTAGCCTCCTGGTGATATACACTGCAACGAGGGAGCTACTGGTGGGTCTACTCAAAGGGAAGCTCTATGGTGTTTGGACTCGACTAGGACCTGTGGGGCTCACGTGGAGTTGGCAAACAGCATTAACCGGAATAACGCTCCAGCATCTTAACGTCTAGGCTATGGTAGACCCTGTGGGCTTTGACGTTTTAGGATGGGTTCTAGCGAATGGTTAACATATGACTAGGGGGTTCTCGCCATCTGCGACCTGGTTGTCTGGGTTGCAGTTGAGGATGTGTGCTTTGGGGGATGATGGGTGGTTTAGGGGGATTAGGTAGTAGACCCTCCTATCGGATACGTTTATGTAGGCTACGCCATCCACCCTCGATGCATGTGCTCTCCAGAGTATCCTTGACGCTTTAACCCTATCATATCTGAGGGCGAGCTCCCTGATAGCTATTACGTCCTCCACACTCCTACTCTCAACGGGTTTCAGGAGCTCCTCGGGTATCGATAAGCTCATGTGGCTCGGGGTGGCTACTACGAATAGGTCTGTGTAGAAGCTATAGGCTAAAGCCTTGAAGGCAATCTTAGCCTCCAGGAACCCCTCAAGCTCGTACATCCTATCAGGGGGCACGTAGCCGGTCTCAACCTCAACTATAACCCTCCCCGTGGGGCCCTCAGCATACACGTCAGCCTTAAACCCTCCGTCTACGGGCTCCTCAACATTAACATCAAACCCCCTCCTATGCAGGTCAAGTGCTACGAGGAACTGTAGCATAGCATGATACCTAGCAATACCACCCCTCGAAACCTCAAGCTCCAGGACATCCAGAACCCTCGATAGGCCGTTAAGGCCGTCGACCGTAAACCCTAGCATCCTCTCAAGCTCAGACCTGAAACTACGCAAACTAAAGCCCGTGTAGGAGAGGCTAGACTAGGATTAAAATACAAACCCCATATAGACTATAGAGAGGGAACCCCATGAGCACGCCATGAAAGGAAATACCCATTAGACCTGGGGGCTAGACACTCCTAGCAAACGAATCCCTCAACCTCCTAACCCAGCCTTGGAACTCCCCGGATTTAAGCATGCTGATGAGCTTATCCCTCCTCACCTTCCTAGAAAACCCCTCCTTTAAAAGCTCGTACTGCCACTCCTCAACAGGCTTGAAACCCCTCACAGGCACACTCCTCCCATCAGCACCCAGGCTTACGAAGGTGAAGTAGCTTGTAGCAGCATGTCTAGCCTCCCATGTTAGGGGGTTCCTGACAAGAACCTTAGCTAGTACCTCAACACTCCTAACCCCCACGTAGCTTACACCGGCTCTAACCTCTACAACCTCCCCAACCCTTATCGGTGAGTAGAAGTCTGTAGCGTTCACGGAACCCGTGACTACAACATTACCCGTGTACCTTGAGGCCACAATAACCGCCACCTCATCAAGAACCCTAAGTAGTTTTCCAGCGTGGAGAACATTGTAACCTATGGAGCTCTCCGGGTTTACGATGAAATAGCTTGTTATAGAGTACTCCTCGCTAAGAAACCTGGGGGGAGAGGTGTCGTTAACAGCCTCCCTCCTCCTCTCAATCCTAGGCCTCCTAGCCTCCCTCCTCTCCAAAGCTCTGGCGTACAACTCCCTCTCAAGCTCTAACCTAGGCTCCACGCACACGTCCAAGGGTTTAGGCTTTAGGTTCTCGTCAACAGACACCATTGTCAGCGAGGAGTACGTAGTCAACACCCTCTCCCCCCTCATGGGGTTCTCGGTCTCCACTATAAGTGATAGCTCCATGCTACTCCTCCCAGTGTACTCAACCCAAGTGGTTATAGTGACCGTGTCTCCTACTCTAACTGGTGAGATGAAGACCATATCCTCCATGCAGGCTAACAACGTGTAGGATCTAGCCACCCTCATGGCCGTTATGGTGGCTGCATCGATAATCCATTCTAGCATGTAACCTCCATGGAGTACGCCTAGAGGGTTGGCGTGAAGAGGGTTGACCTGCCTTACCATCTGGAATGCTGTTTCTAGTGGTGTTAGCGTCCTCCTACAAGTCACTGTTATATCCTCAGCTTTGGGCTTTCGTTAGTATGATGACCTTTCCTCCAGCCTCCTCTATCTTCTTTACAGCTGTTTCGCTCGCCTCGCTTACAATGACTTTAACTGGCACCCTTATCTCCCCCTCTCCTAGGAGCTTCTCCACTCCCATGTCCGCTAGGTTCACCTCTACCATTCCATCTTCTATCCTGGCCTCACCTGTTGCTTTAAGCTTCTCGACCACCTCAGCTAGATCCCCCACATTCATTACGGTCTTATGGTAACCTGCCTTGGATCTTCTCGGTAGGAACCCCCTCTTACCAAACCAGTCAGGTGCATACTTTATAGTCCACGTCCACTCATGCTTGCCCAGCCCTGCAGCACCCTTACCACCCCTAGAACCGGCTTTCCTATGCTGCCCCACGCTACCCCAACCCATTGTCCTACTTCTCCCCCTCAACTTCCTAGACTTCCTCTCCCTCCTTACAACCATCCCACACCACCTAGATCATCCTAGCTAGGAGCTTGTTTATATCACTACCCCAGTACCCCAGGACTCCTCCATCACCGTACCTCCTCTTTATGCTACCCTTAAACCCCCCCTTGGGGGGGTGTAGTCTGAAGAATGGCTTGATACCGTACTCCTTCAACCTGTTCAGGTAGAGCTCCCCGGCTAGGAGTTTTTCCGCTAGCTCATCCAGACCGTTTAAGCCTAGCTTCTCCTTAACCCAACTATCTGTTAAGGGTTTATCCCCTACTATCCTACCCCTCTTTCTTAGGAGCTCTACAAGTGTAACCTTATCAATCTCACCCCATGCTATCCAGTCCTCTGCTAGCTTGAGCATACCAGTTATGCCCGGTTGGGAGCTGTGGTATAGGGATGCCGTGTACTTCCTCCTAAGCCTGAGCATGTACAAGGTCTGGCTCACCTCAGGTCTTACATCGACTGTACCCCTAATCCTTATGGCAACGTATAGGGGCAACCCCGTCACCTAACCCAGTCTAGTGGTGTTACAAACCTATAGGTGTTCCTGAGAGCCTCGTAGGTGGCTCTAGCAAAGTTATAGGATGTCCTGGTCTCACCTCTAGTGAAGCTCCACACGTCAGATATGCCGGCTAGCCTGAGCACCACCTTCGCTACATCCCCTGCAACTAACCCCGTCCCCTTAGGTGCTGGCTTCAATACAATCTCAACACTACCACTCTTACCCCTAACTATGAAGGGGACGCTATGAGGTTCCCCGCAGGTGCACTCCCAGCTCCCACAGCCTCTACGCACAGGCGTTATGTTGAGTTTAGCGTTGGTTATAGCCTTCTCGACAGCGAACCTGAACTGCCTAGCTTTACCCTTACCCACACCAACATACCCATCCTCGTTACCCACAACTACAACAGCCCTATACCTGGTAATCCTACCAGCATCGGTCATCTTCTGGACTATGCTAACATCTATAACCTCGTGTTTCAGGTTGGGGAGTAGCAGGTCTATTATCTCAGGCTCTAGTATTGGGAGGTTCCTCCTGAAGATCTCGTCAATGCTCGTTATCCTACCCTCCTTAACCAGCCTACCAACCCTAGTCCTCGGAACCCAAGTCTCTATACTGGTCTCCTCAGCCAACCCCCGACACCTCCGCCATCATACTAGCAATCTTAGCCTCATAATCGGCTTTAATCCTAGCCAGTACTTCCTCGAAATGAGCTGGCAAATCCCTAGGATCAAGACCTCTAGCTATGTACCTTGAGAACTGCCTCTTGTAGAACTCTGGGTTGGATTCAACCAGCTCCCTAGCCCACGATGCTATATGCTCACATTTAATCCTATCGTCTGATGGTAGTATCTCTGGTGAGTGCGGCACCTTAAGCCCGGCGTCCAGAGCCCCCTTGAGTACAGCGAAGACCCTGGACCCCCTGCTTGGCTTAGCTAAACCTATGTCGAGCACGGCCTCCCTAACACCCTTGAGGAGGGCCCTGTAGCCTACTAGAAGCCCTGTTAGGTAGGCTGCACACGTATTCTTACCCCCACCCTTCCAGCCGTACAATTTAAACAACTCCCTGCTATGGGCTGCAGCTATAACCCTATCACCTTCAATCCTAGCCTCGACGACCTGGGCTATGATGTAGTTTAACGTCCTCCTAACAACAAGCCTAGGCTTACCGGATTTAAGTAGCTTAACCCTCTTGTAGTAATTAGTCTTACCCTCCCTACGCCTCCTCCAAGGCACCCTATACGTAGGCCCCCTTGCCACCTCAACCACCCTTCAAGACCCCGATTTCCACCAGGTATCTTCTCAGATCCGAGGAGCTCTTGAAAGCACCACCCTTAGCCTTCCTGTAAAGCTCCCTGTACAACCTCCTATCTATAACCCCCTTATCTCTGAGCCATCTTAGGGTTCTTCTAATCTTCCTAATGGTGTTCATCCACTTCTCCTTGGAGTCAACCCTAGCATCCATAGCCCCCTTCCTCCTACCATGCCCTCTCCTCTTACCCTCACTCCTAGCCCTCCTCCTCTCAAGCCATCTCGTGTGGGAGTTCCCCTTCACAGGCTTAACCTTGATAAGGCCTTTAACTATAAGTCTCCTAACGTCATTTCTCGTTACAGCCTGGCTTATCTCCTCCTCGTGCTCTGGGTTAGGGTCTATCCAGATCCTATCCTCTCCAACACCTAGGATCTCTGCAGCCAGCCTTCTCTGAAGACTGTAGTCCGCCATGCTACCCCACCACTCTGAAGCCCTTATCCAGGGCTAGCTTAACTAAATCCAGCCTCTTCCTTAGACCTACCGTGGATGAAATGTATACTATGTGCTCTCTTGGATCCAAGCCCTCTAGATCCTTAGGGTTGCTTACAACTACTGGTTTCAAACCACTAGGGTGTAAGCCCCTAATATCAGCCTGGTTTCTGTAGCCTATCTTAACCCTAGGTGGGTAGCCTTTAACCTCCAACCTCATCTTGTTATCCTTACCCTTAGGCTTCCTCCAACTATCCCTCCTCTCAAACTTCCAAAACTCCCAGGACAGGTACCTCTTGAACTCTACATCCCTCTTCCTACTTATAGCTCTACGCTTCCCCCTCCTAACCTTAACAACCTCTGGGATCTCCATGTTACATCACCTCACTTGCGTAAATGTATATCCCGTCCATGAACTTCCTCCTATCCTTATCCTTCACCCTAGTAACCTCCTCTATCCTAGCGGCCACGTGGGAGACAAGCTCCTTATCTATACCCTCAACTATCACATCCTGGCCTGAGACCGTAACCTTAACGCCTGGAGGTATCTCCACAACCCTCACCTGCTTCTCCCCCAGGAAGTTTGATATGACAACTCTGTTCTTCTCAACCTTAACACTTATAGGGTAGTGGACGTATATCACCTTAAGCTTATACCTAAACCCCCTCGTAACACCTAATATCATGTTCCTAATGTGAGCAGCTATGCTCCCCACCAGGGCTAACTGCCTAGCCTTGGGGAAGAAGCTCTCAACAATAACCTTTCCATCCTCAACCCTCACTATAACACCACGGGCATGACTGAAATCCCTCTCAAGGGTACCCTTAGGCCCTCTAACAACTACACTCAAACCCCTAACCTCGACGCTCACACCCTCAGGTATCTCAACCTCCCTAACAGCGTGAACCTCCCTAGCCATCCTTAGATTTCACACCTAACCACAACTTCTACCTCTCAACCTTATAACCTTTTAACAACAGCCCTCCTGTGAGTAGCGATCCCCGGCTGCAACTGGAAACTCGACATTCAAGGAGGGGGCTGTCGGCTAAGACCTGTACCATCAGGCTCCTCAACAGCTAGAGGGCTTTGATCACCTTACGAGATCCTATCTGAATCAGTCTTGCTAATAGTGCTCGGTGGCACAGTGTATGCAGCTAGGTACTCTTAGCGGGAGGGTGCTGGTGGTCTAGGAGGTCTCTTATGGATCTTACTGTACACTCTCTAACCTCGGGTAGCTCTCTCTTCCACCGTGATTTCAGCTCTTTACACATCATATCAGCTAGTCTAGTAGGCTCTGGTAGTCGTGACCCAGGTTTTAGCATGGATTTGACGAGCTGTAGGGCTGTTCTAACGCTTACTCTATGCCCTGGGCTTATGTAGAGCTTGCCTTGGCCTGTTGTAAGGGTTACCCCTACCACCCTTCCGCTTAGTACAATGTAGGTCTCATCTCCCACCTGCTCCTCCCTTCCAGCTAGTAGGTTTTTAGCAACGCCTATTGATGGCTTGTTGAATGCTAGTCCTAGGTGGCTGGCTATACCGAACCCCCTTGGGTGAGCTATTCCATGGCCGTCCACCACCAGTAGGTCTACATTCTCTTCGTGGAGTGTGTATGCTAAGACTGGTGCTAGAACCTCCATCTCCCTGAATGCTAGGAGCCCTGGTATGTATGGTATGCACACTCTCCTAACCGTGTAGAGGCACCTGTGTGGTTTGAGTTCAGGGTAGTCTAGGAGTACTACGACTCCAACACCTAACTCCAGCTCACCTATTCTAACATAGGAAACGTCTACCCCAGCAACCCTCCTAATGTTACCTACGCTGTCCTCGGTGGATACAAGCTTTGATAGTATGGTTTGAGCTCTCACAGCTCTAGCAGCGTTAAACCTTTGTCTAATAATGTTACAGTTGGTGCTCAACTCTCGACAATCCTAAGTGTTATACTCCTCTCTCTAGCACCGTTCCTCGTTATACTCACAACGTCTATCCCATCACCACTACCGATATCCC
>JAPYWV010000019.1 GCA_028276165.1 Acidilobaceae archaeon | reverse complement strand
TCCCCTTATCATCTCCACTAATATCTCCTACCACTACTACTGCGTTGTTCTCCCTTGCAAGCTCCTCTATGAATCTTGCAACCTTGTATAGTATATCCTTCTTTCTATCCCTTTCTCTGAGCTTTCTAAGCTTCTTCTTAACCTCTCTTGTCTTGGTAGACTTACCCTTCGATATCCTCTTTCTTCTAACAGCGTATGCTATGACGATTTTTCCAAGTCCTGTCTCGATCCTTATAACCTCTACTAGAACACCGTTCTTGAAAATGGCTATTGTTATGTTGTTCTCGTTACCGTCAACTGCTATAACATTAGTTTTATCGTAGAGTATGGCGTATACCTTTACGAACGTTATGTATGCTAGAACCCTCCTACCCCCATCTGTTTTTAGTTTAAGTTCGCTTGCAGGAATCCACCCTCCGTACATGTATCTGTGTAGTTGTCTGTTATTCCTGTATTTTAGCTCAACCCACCCCCTATGAGTTCTAATCTTCAAACTTCCATTCTCAATCTTCCAGTCTTGGTTGTCTGAGTATACTATTGTTACCCTTCTAACCTTTGGTTTTCGTGTGTAGGCTTTACCCTTCTTCAAGCGTTCTCTGAAGGATTTGGCTCTTCTAACTGCATCCCTATAAGCACCCTTTATAACCCTTGTTGGCATCCACGGGTACTCTCTCCTATACCTCTCGTAGAAGACTCTATGCAAAGTCTTCTGGGACGCACTATGCTCCAGTGCGTACTCAACCATCTCACCGATCATAGTCTTCAAAGGTTCAACTATGTCTCTTAGAGCCTCCCTAGTAACCTTGTTAGCGTAGCACTCTAAGACAACAGTCCTACGAAGCACCTTGAACAAGTGATCCAAAAAGCACACCTCAAACCCATAACCTCTAAAACCAGAGTTACCTCCAAACTCTAAAGCTTAAATACTCGCATACTGTTTAACTATGAAACTACAACAACCCCCCACAAAGACCCCTTTAGGAGCTCTAGAGTAAGGTAACCTCCCCCCGCTCACCCAACCTATCTAAATCTACCATCAACTCTGTAAAAGCCTCGCAAACCCCCTAGTACTAGGATACCACTCACCCAACGCACTACGCCAAGTATTTACAAGTATTCACAGATATTCAAACTTATCGCCACTTCTGTAACTGCCTAGAAGCTGGGGGGCACTATGACTGTTGTCTTCTCCGGCAACCTATCCTTCCATATTGTTATCTCTCTTGACTCAGCCCTTACCCTCGGGGTTTTTATTATGTTTAGGAATCTATCGATAGGGTTCAGGGGTGTTAGGGCCCCTGGTATCCAGTAGTGCATTGGGATCACTATCTTTGGTTTGATAGCTTGTATTATGGTCCATGCTTCATGGTGGTCTATTGTGTAGACCCCGCCAACTGGGATGAAGAGTACGTCTACGGGTGCTAGCTTTAACACATCTTCCTGCGTAAGGGTGTGCCCTATATCGCCTAGATGTAGGAGCCTTAGATCCTCTAGTACCACCATGTACGCTATAGTTTCACCCCTTAACCTCCCCTGGCTTTTATCATGGTAGAACTTGAAACCTCTTATACTGACACCCTTCACTATTCTAAGGCCTTCAACCCACCTTAAGGCTACGGTATCTCTTCCCGAGGCCACCTCTACGGCGTTGTGATCGTAATGGTCGTGTGTTACAAGGACTATGTCTGCTTCTACGTAACACGTCTCAATGCCTAGACTTCCTCCATCATGCGGGTCTATGGCTAGCTTTAACCCCCCGCTCTCGACTATAAAGTACGAGTGGCCACACCATCTGATCCTAAACGCTACCCCCCGGGGAGTGATGTTATCTCGGGTGGATCCTAAAAATTTAAATAATCTTAGGGTGGAGTAATCTAATGTGGTACTCCACTTGTTAACATATATGGGTAGGAGGATAGCAACCCTGGATGACGTTGATGTCACGAGTAGAAAGGTGCTGGTCAGAGTCGACATAAACTCCCCGGTTAACCCTCAAACCGGAGAGCTCCTCGATATATCACGTATAGTGGAACACTCCATCACCATCAGGGAGCTTGTTGAGAGGAAGGCAGCTGTAGTAGTTGTAAGCCATCAAGGTAGACCCTTAGATCAGGACTTCGTAAGCCTTAGTAGTCACGCTAAAATCCTATCAAACCTCCTAGGGGTTAACGTTAACTTCGTAGACGACATAATAGGGCCTGAAGCTAGGAGGGCTATTGAGAAGCTTGAACCAGGCGAAGTCCTAGTACTTGAGAACACCAGGTTCCTAGCAGAGGATAACGTTGAGGCTCCACCTGAGGTTCACTCTCGAAGCTACCTGGTATCAAAGCTTGCCCCCTTCTTCTCCTACTTTGTCAACGACGCTTTCGCCACATGCCATAGGAGTCAGGCTAGTATCGTTGGATTCCCCCTTAGGCTACCTAGCGTAGCTGGGAGGGTTCTAGAGAAGGAGTTGAGAGCCTTGAATAGGATAGTAGAGCTGGAGGAGAGGCCTAAGGTCTTCGTGCTAGGGGGTGCTAAGCTGGATGATACGA
Organism: Acidilobaceae archaeon; assembly: GCA_028276165.1. Classification (GTDB taxonomy): domain Archaea; phylum Thermoproteota; class Thermoprotei_A; order Sulfolobales; family Acidilobaceae; genus DSZV01. Next base: position 19,386 of record JAPYWV010000019.1, on the reverse strand, counting down.
TTAAGGTTATAAAGCATGTGGTTGAATCCGGGATAGCAGATGAGGTTTTAACAACAGGGCTTGTAGCCGTACTATTCCTACTAGCTAAGGGTGTTAAGGTGCCTAAAGATGTAGAGGCTAAGGTTCTAGGTAAGGTTTCTAAGGAGCTCTTTAACGAGGCTAGGGAGCTTGTATCCAAGTTTAAGTCGATAAAGGTTCCTATCGACTTCATCGTAGAGGATAAGGGTGCTATAAGCGTGTCCCACGCCTCAGCACTTAGAGGGACCCCGAAGGATATAGGGCCCTCGACCGTAGAGTACTACTCGCACAAGCTATCTAAATCCAAGGTGATTGTCATGAGGGGGCCTGCGGGTGTCATAGAGGATCCTAGGTTTAGGGTTGGCACTGATTCACTGGTTAAAGCTGCCCTGGAGAGCGGTGCCTACACGGTATTCGGTGGAGGCCACTTCATAGCAATGGTATCACAGCTACCAGAGAACCTTAGATCCAGGGTAGGCCATGTTAGTACAGCTGGTGGAGCTCTACTCTACTTCCTAGCAGGTGAAAGGCTACCAGGTCTAGAGGCTCTCGTTAAATCCAATGAAATATTTAAAATAGCGACTTGACAACGGGGAAGGTGGTGGTTTCAAGGTGAGGGTTAGAGTAGCAGTTAACGGGTATGGGACCATAGGTAAGAGGGTGGCCTTAGCTGTAGCAAGACAGGATGATATGGAGCTTGTGGGGGTTGTTAAGAAGAGCGTTGATGCATCAGCCTTCCAGGCTGTAGCCCTAGGCCTTAAACTCTATACCCCAACTAGTGAGGACTCCAAGCTCTTTGAAAAAGCAGGGTTGAAAGTTTATGGAACCCTACAAGATCTACTGGGTAAAATCGATGTCATCGTAGATGCAACACCAGGTGGTGTAGGCCAACAGTATAAACCTCTATACGAGAAGTTTGGTGTTAAACAAGTATACCAGGGTGGTGAGAGGCCTGAGGTAGCAGAAGCGTCCTTCAACTCACTGTGCAACTACAAGGACGTTATTGGGAGGAAGAGTGTTAGAGTAGTTTCATGTAATACTACAGGGCTGCTAAGGGTAATATGCGCTATTAAGAGGTACGTTGATGTCGAGAGGGTGAGAGCAGTAATAATAAGACGTGCAGCCGACCCGAAGGAGGTTAAAAGAGGCCCTATAAACTCGATAGAACTAGACCCCCCGAGGGCTCCGAGCCATCACGCTAAAGATGTTAGAACAGTCCTCCCAGACCTCGATATAGTAACCTACGCTGTCGCAGTTCCAACAACGTTAGCGCACGTCCACCATGTTACATTGAGGTTAGGTAAGAGTGTATCGAGGGAAGACATAATCTCAATCCTAGACTCAACCCCCAGGATCATCATAATCAACTCTGAGAGAACCGGGATAACTGGTACAGCAGGCCTCATAGAGGTGGCTAGGGATGTTAGGTTAAGGTATGATATACCGGAGCTCGTCGTATTCGAGGATTCGATACTCGTAGACGATAGGGAGGTTATGTTATTCCAGGTGGTACACCAGGAGTCGATAGTCGTCCCGGAGAACATAGACGCTATAAGGGCTATAAGTGGAATGGAAGTGGATCCATTAAAATCTATTGAGAAGACCGATTTAAGCCTAGGGCTTACGAGGAAACTCTGGTAATCCCACTCTTATGACATTCTTCTAACACCACCTATTTTATTAACTCCAGCCTAGATATCGTTAAAAGGGGATTTGCATGGATAGATATAGTAGATTTCTAGCTGAGAGAACGGGTAGGATGAGAGCTTCGGAGATTAGGGAGTTGCTTAAGCTGACTGAGGGTAAGGATGTTATAAGCTTTGCTGGTGGGCTTCCAGACCCATCTACCTTCATGGTCGATGAGATTAGCAGGATAGCAGTTGATGTTGTAAGGTTACACGGTGATAAGGCTCTCCAGTATGCTCCAACCAAGGGAGTCACCGCCTTCAGGGATACGTTGGCTAAGTTCCTTACATCCCATGGCGTTAGTGTTAGGGATTACGATGACATCATAGTGACCACGGGGAGCCAAGAGGCCTTATACCTTGTATCCAAGGTTTTAATCGATAGGAGCGATGTAGTCATAGTCGAGGAGCCCACATACCTTGCGGCCTTGAACGTGTTTAGAGAGCTGGAGTCAAGGATAGAGCCGGTGGAGATCGATGATGAGGGTATGAGGGTTGATATGCTTGAGGATAGGTTGAAGCAGTTGCAGAACGAGGGGGTTAGGGTTAAGCTTATCTACGTAAACCCCACGTGCCAGAACCCTAGTGGGACCACCATGAGTAGGGATAGGAGGAGGTACCTGTTAGAACTAGCTTCTCGGTACGACTTTCTAATCATAGAGGACGACCCTTACGGCTACTTCACCTTCGACGGGGATAGGGTGGAACCTTTAAAGAGCATTGATAGAGAGGGTAGGGTCGTATACCTGGGGACGTTTAGTAAGATACTAGCACCAGGTCTTAGGATAGGGTGGGCTCTAGGACCCATGGAGATAATCAACGTAATGGAGCTGGCTAAGCAAAGTGTAGACCTACACAGTAGCACCCTAAGCCAGTACATTGCCATGGAGGCCGTGAAGAGGGGTGTAGTTGATGCAACAATAGAGAGAGCTAGAACCCTATACAAGGTTAAAAGGGACGTCATGCTAGAAGAGCTAGAACAAGAGCTATCAAAACTAGCGACATGGACCAAACCCATAGGGGGGCTCTTCGTATTCCTAACACTAAAACACATGATAGACACGAAGAAGCTCCTACCCAAAGCGATAGAGAGGGGAGTAGCATACGTACCCGGAGCAGGATTCTTCATTAAAAGAAACGGATCGAACACAATGAGGCTAAACTACAGCTACCCATCAATAACACAGATAAGAGAAGGGGTGAGAAGGCTAGCAGCAACAATCAAAGAAGAGATAGCCACCACACATACAGGTTAGCAAGAGAGGGAGGTAGAGAGGAGGAAACACCAGACCCCCTTAAAAAATATAGGTTCTGAAAGCCTAAACATACCCCGGCAACCCGCGGGCCCGTAGCTCAGCCTGGTGGAGCGGCGGGCTCTTAACCCGTAGGTCCCGGGTTCAAATCCCGGCGGGCCCGCCACATCCAGTAACGGGCTCCTACTTCAACTAGAAGATCCTCATAAACACTAAACTTTTAAAGGCCGAAGGGTCTACACTAGTGAGGGGCCGCCGTAGCTCAGCTGGTAGAGCGCCGGCCTCGTATCGGTGTGGGAAAGCCGGTGGTCGCGGGTTCAAATCCCGCCGGCGGCTCCACTCAAGCATCCCCTTGTCGGTATTCCTCCTATAGAATGTTTCTCTGTCAAAGGCAAGTCCTGTTAGGGGGATAAGGCTTGGAATCTCTGGCTAAGTCTAACTCTATGAGACTCCCGTCTGTAGAGAGTTCTCAGGCAACGTCGTGGCACCCGCACATGTAGCACTTATACAACCTCATCATCGGTATTGTGTGGTGTCGGAAGCCTAACAGTAGTTTCAGGTGGCATACTCCTACTTACCACCGAACTCGTAGTAGCCTACTGCTAGCCCCCTACCGTAGTGTAGGTTGCCGGTGGACTACAGGTATTTCCATAGATAACCGGAGGTATTTAGGTTTGCAGTGGTCCTGTAGTAGCTCTAGTTCGAGTCGGGTTTGATCTATCCCTACTCTCCCTTTAAGGGAGGTGAGGCTCTCGTTCCCCGGTTTTCACCATTAAAGTTCTGGATGTTACAGTAGTGGCTGGAGGTCCCCCGCTTTGGATTTAAGGTTTGTGCACCTGCTTAGTAAGGACGCTAGGAGGAAGATTATTGAGGTTATGCTTACTAGGAGGTCTCTTAGGGAGCTTTCTAGCATTCTCGATGTTACTCCAACAGCTATAAGTAAGTATAGGTCAGGTGCTACTCACCCTAGTGACGAGGTTATATCTAGGGTGCTTGGAGGTGCTAATAGGGATGAGCTTATGGAGATTTCAAGGATAGTTTTTGACGATCTCTACTCTGGTTTCACGAGTTTCGTTGAGTGGATGCACGAGAAGGGCCTTATAGACGGTTACGTTCTGGAGAGAATTCGTAGGCTAGTTGAGAGGATTGAAAATGATCCTGAGGTGAGGAGGTCCAAGATCGTAGTTAGATAGGTTGCAATGTAAGCCCTGGTACGGGTTGGTGAGCTTTTTAATTGCTGGCCTCACCTTACCATTCAATCGTAAAGTTTAAAAGGTTTAGCGTCATGTGACAGATACCTCGTGGGGGTCGGGTTTGGCTTCCACAGAGCTCAAGCCTGCTGTTAGGGTTGTCAGAAGGTCTATTCATAGCCATATAACAGGTCTTGGTTTGGATGCACAAGGTAGGGCTAAGAAGATTGGTGGTGGCTTGGTAGGCCAGGAGGAGGCTAGGGAGGCTGCTGGTGTTATAGTCCAGTTGATTAAGGAGGGGAAGCTTGGTGGTAGGGGGATCCTAATCGTAGGCCCTCCTGGTACTGGTAAAACAGCTATAGCCATAGCTATAGCCAAGGAGCTCGGCGAAGATACACCCTTCGTGGCCCTTAGTGGGAGTGAAATTGTGGGTAGCCCTAGGAAGACAGAGGTCCTACTACAGGCTTTGAGGAAAGCTATGGGTGTTAAGGTGAGGGAGGAGAGGGCTGTCATAGAGGGTGTGGTAACAGAGATTAAGTACGTGAAGAGACAGAGCCCCTTCTACCCCTACCCCACCATTGGAGGGGCTAGGATAACGCTTGAGACTAGGGATGAATCAGCCTCCTACACCGTAGGCCCGGAGATAGCAGAGCAACTCCTAGCCTTGAACGTTAGGAAGGGTGATGTCATCATGATCGATGTGGAGACAGGAGCGGTAAGGAAGCTTGGTAAAGCTAGTGGTAGGGGTGAGAAGAGGTACGATATAGAGGTTGAGAGAGAGGTGGAGATTCCATCTGGATCTGTGAAGAAGAGGAAGGAGTTTGTAAGGATACTGACGTTATACGATATAGATGTCTCGATAGCGGCTAGGAGGGTGGCGTTCTCAGGCTTACTAGCTTTATTTGAGACGGAGAGGGAGATAGGTGATGAGGATAGAAGGCATGCCAACGAGATAGTAAAGAAGATGATCGATGAGGGTAAGGCAGAGCTAGTACCAGGCGTTATGTTCATCGACGACGCCCACATGCTAGATCTAGAATGCTACTCATTCCTAACAAGAGCTATGGAGAGCGATTTCGCACCAATAATAGTGATGGCTACAAATAGGGGCATAACCAAGATAAGGGGTACTGATGTAGAATCACCACATGGGATGCCAAGAGATCTGCTGGACAGGCTCCTAATAATAACAACCAGACCGTACACAGCAGAGGAGATAAGAGAGATCATAAGGATAAGAGCTGATGAGGAAGACGTGCCTCTAAGCGAGAGAGCTCTAGAAGCTTTAACCAAGATTGGGTTAGAGAGAAGCCTAAGATATGCAGTTCAACTACTAGAACCAGCCAGGATTATAGCGTTGAGGAGGAAGTCAGCTAAAGTAGAGGATGTCGATGTCTACGAGGCAGCACGTCTCTTCGCAGATCTAAAGAGGAGTGTTGAAACAATTGAAAAGTTCAAAGAGCTGATGATGTACTAAGCTAATCCACCATAAATCCAACGATGCGGAGGACACGCCCACTCTTTAACCCATCCTAGATTTGCAGACGACCACTAATTCACACTGTGAGGTTATGTAGGCATGGTACGTGTAAGTAACATGAAGTTACTCGAGCACCCTCACAACAGCCCCCCGCTTAGGCTTAGCCTTGCCACCCGTACTTGATAACATCGGCAAAATACCATCGAATACCGTTAGAGGGTTGAATGGAGGGTGGCCTCGAGTTTAAGATGAGGGGTAAGCGTAAGTGCGACAAACTTAGGCTAGCATTTAAATAAGCTCCTAACTCAAAGGTATTCAAGGGTGTCTACTCGGGGTTGGATAGCTCTTGGAGCCCCCCATTCGCCTCCAGGGAGCTTATTAATGATTACGAGCCGCTAAGAGTCTATCTTGAGATTGCAAAGAGTAGGGGTAGAGAGGATCTTGTCGAGAGGGCTCTACTATCACAGGAGGATTTCACACTCCTATCTGACCTAGCAAAGAGGGGGCTAAGCGTCCTAGACCTAATGGAAGCTCTTAAATCCAGGTTTATGGAGAGAGTCGATGGGGATATCGCTAGGGAGGCGTTTAAAGCCCTCGGTCTAAACGTAAGCTCGGACTTCGCGAGGGAGAGGTTAGCATACATACTAGCAGGGTGGCTCCTAGAGGCTGGGAAGCACTGGAGAATCCTATCGTTCAAGGGGCTCCCCCCATCATAACCCTATCTATCCAGAGCAACCCAGCTTCGAAGTCTAATCATCAAGCCACTCAACCTACCTCATGCAGACAATTGAGAAAGTCTCATTTTAAGGTAGGGATGGATGGGGGGAGCTTATTAGAGCTGGAGAGGCCAAACGGGGGGTGTAAGTTTCGGTTAAAGCACGGTATGCATCGCATCTCACTCTAGCATACACTATGCTAGATTCCATCGTGGAGGTTGCTTCGTTATAGGATGTCACTGCTTGGTTGGAGCTGGCTATGAGATACTCTAGGGTGTTTCATTTGAAACTTCTAGACTTTCATTCAAAGTATTTAAGCTTAGGACTCTACCCTTACCCTTAGAGGGTTTTGGAAGCTTGTCTAGTGGAGTACCTGATAGGAGGATTCTCGAGCACGAGTTAGTACCCGAGCATAGGGTTTTGAGCTTTGAGGAAGCCATAGCTCTACTCAGAAAACTAGGGGTGAAGCCCTGGCAACTCCCTCAGATTAGCTTAAACGATCCCGTGGTTAGGCTTTTGAACGCTAAGCCAGGTGACATAATAGAGATTAAGAGGCGTTCTCCCACAGGCGGGGTTCATATAGCTTATAGGCTTGTTGTAGCTTATGAGAGGAGGGCTTAACTATGGGTGGTGGTAAGGCTCGCGAACTGGACGTTGACTCGTTGTGGTTTGTCTTCAAAACCTACGTTGAAACTCTAGGTTTAGCTAGACAGCATCTCGACTCTTACAACTCATTTGTAGCCAAGAAGCTTAGACAGATTGTTGATTCGATAGGAGAGATAAGGCCTGGCTGGAGGCTTAGACGGAAACAGGAGGAGCTACACACTCTAGCATCTCATGATGTCAAGGTAGTTATAAGGATTCCCGAGGATCTAAGGGAAGCGTTTAGCATGCCGATAGTTAAGGAGGCGGATGGATACGTCCACCCCATAACGCCTTATGAGTGTAGGATTAGAGACATATCCTACATGGCTGCACTCTACGCTGATATAACGTTAATCCAGGATGGTGTTGAGGTCGAAAGGAAGAGGCTTAAAATAGCAGAGTTCCCGGTCATGATTAAATCCGTTCTCGACCCATTAAGTTCTATGAGCCCGGAGGAGTTAATGGCTATAGGCGAGGATCCCAAGGATCCCGGAGGGTACTTTATAATAAACGGGAATGAGAAGGTCATAGTTGCACAGGAGGATCTAGCCGTTAACAGGATAATCGTAGGCCCTGCTGCCGCTGGAACAGCTAAGATAACCCATTCAGCTAAGGTTGTATCCACTACGCTTGGTATTAGAAGGCAGGTTATAGTTGATAGGATGAGTGATGGATCCCTTGAGGTTACAGTATCAAAGCTAAACTATAGAATCCCCTTCGTCGTGCTCATGAAAGCTCTTGGTTTCGAGAAGGAGGTAGAGATAGCGTTAGCCGTATCCCCCGACCCTGACGTGCAAAGGGAGCTACTCCCGAGCTTTGAGAAGGTAGCTGATATAGTGAAAACCAGGGATGACGCTCTAAGATTCTTGGGTAACAGGCTTGCACCAGGCCAGCCTGTCGATGTTAGGATAGCTAGGGCCGAGGAGTTCCTCGACAACCAGCTACTCCCACATCTGGGGACAAGCCCTCAGGATAGGAGGAAGAAGGGCTACTACCTAGCAGAGATGGCTAACAGGGTTCTCCAGTTGTATCTTGGTAAGAGGAGCCCTGATGATAAGGACCACTACTCGAATAAGAGGATTAGACTCGCGGGCGACTTGATAGCCGAGATATTCAGAGACTCTCTCGAGGTATTCGTGAGGACAATTCAGTCGAAGTTAGAGGAGCACGTAGCTCAAGGTAAGAGGATTAGACTCGTTAACCTAATTAGACCTGATATAATCACTGAGAGGCTTAGAACAGCGATAGCCACAGGGAACTGGACACAGGATAGGACCGGTATAAGCCAGGCGTTAGATAGAACCAACTGGATTAGCCTACTAAGCCATCTCAGAAGGGTTGTATCCCCACTGAGTAGGGAGCAGGCTCACTTCGAGGCCAGAGATCTCCATGGAACACACTGGGGTAGGTTATGCCCCTTCGAAACCCCTGAAGGTGTTAACTGTGGCCTTGTTAAGAACCTAGCTCTAATGGCATACATATCAGTTGGAGTTGATGAGAGTTATGTCGAGGAAATGTTGTATAAAGAGTTCGGGGTCATCCCATTGGATGATCTGATAGCCGAGGCTGTTAAAACAGGTGTAGCCCCAGAGGTGATGGTTAAAGGTTGTAAAGTATTCCTTAACGGTAGACCCATAGGGTACCATCCTAACGGTCTCGAACTCGCCAACGCCATAAGAGCGAGGAGAAGGCAGAATAAGCTATGCCATGGTAGGGTTGAGGAGCACAGGTGTTTCGAGATAAACGTAGCATACATAAGGGATATCTCTACCGAGGAGGTTTATGTTAACACAGATGAAGGTAGGCTACTAAGACCTGTGATCGTAGTCGAGAAGGGGAAGCCTAAGTTAACAGTAGAGCATGTGAGGTTGCTTGAAAAGGGCAAGTGGACGTTCTGGGATCTAGTCGAGAAGGGGATTGTGGAGTTCCTAGACCCCGATGAGGAGGAGAATGCTTACGTAGCAGAGCTTCTAACAGATCTAACGGAGGAGCACACACACCTAGAGCTATGGCCTGGCGGTATCATGGGTGTTTCAGCTAGCACTATACCCTATGTAGAACATAACCAAAGCCCTAGGAACACATACCAGTCGGCTATGGCTAAGCAAGCTCTAGGCCTCTATGCCCTGAACTACAGGTATAGGATGGATAGCCACTCCTATCTACTCCAGTACCCGCAGAAGCCCATAGTCCAGACCAGAGCCTTAGACTTGATAGGATACAATGAGAGGCCCTCGGGGCAGAACGCTATCGTAGCAATAATGTCGTTCACAGGGTATAACATTGAGGATGCCATCATCTTCAATAAGACATCGATAGACTACGGGTTTGCGAGGGCATACTTCTTCAGAGTTTACTCGGCTCAGGAGCTAGACTACCCCGGAGGTCTAAGCGATAGGATAACCGTGCCCTCACCTAAACTTTACGACCATAAGGGCGATCAATACTATAGGAAGCTCGCCCCAGATGGGATAATATACCCTGAGGTTGAGGTTGAAGGAGGCGACGTTCTCATAGGTAGAGAGAGCCCACCGAGGTTTATGGGGGAGGAGAGGGTTGTGTCGACAGCCCTCATATCGAATAGGGATACGAGCGTCCAGCTGAGATATGGCGAGTCAGGTGTAGTTGATACAGTTATATACACTAGGACGCTTGAGAAGAACAAGCTTGTTAAAGTTAGGGTTAGGGATTTAAGGATACCGGAGATAGGGGATAAGTTCGCTAGTAGGCATGGCCAGAAGGGTGTTATAGGCATGATATTCCCAGGGTATGATATGCCGTACACCGAGGACGGCATAGTACCCGATATAATATTGAATCCGCACGCTATACCATCGAGGATGACTGTAGGCCAGCTCCTCGAAGAGATAGCCGGTAAGCTAGGGGCTATAAAAGCTAGGTTCATCGACGCATCTCCATTCTACAAGGAGGACATCGATGGCCTAAGGTTCGAGCTCTTAAAACTAGGCTATGATCCAAACGCTAGGGAGGTAGTGTACGATGGAAGAACAGGTGAGATTGTGGAAAGACCTGTAGTGGTAGGCGTCTCCTTCTACCAGAGGTTATACCATATGGTTTCAGATAAGATGCATGCTAGAGCTACAGGCAAGGTCCAGCTGTTGACAAGACAGCCTACTGAGGGTAAAGCCAGACAGGGGGGTCTTAGGTTTGGCGAGATGGAGAGGGATAGCCTCGTGGGTCACGGGGCTTCAATGCTAGTAAGGGATAGGCTTCTTGAGGCTAGCGATAGCTACATACTCTACGTATGCAGGTTGTGCGGCCACATTTCATGGTATAATAGGAGGAAGGGTGTCTACGAATGTCCAATCCACGGAGCTGAGGGTGACATTAAACCCGTTAAAGTCCCCTATGCTTTTAAACTTCTGCTCCAGGAGCTGATGAGTATGGCGATTAAGCCTGAGATTAGGATAGCTGATAAGATATCAATTCTAAAAAGTATCTTGGGTGAGCAAAGGCCTGGTAGTTAGCGTAAGGGGTGACACCCATGGTTGCTAGGGTTGAGAGGTTCGAGGAGCCTTTTGTCATAGAGAAGATTGTCTTCGGGCTTCTATCGCCTCAGGAGATAAGAAAACTTGCTAAGGTGACCATAATCAGGCCTGATGTGTACGAGGCTGACGGCTCTCCAGTTGTTGGCGGTCTTAGAGATCCACACCTCGGCGCCATAGAGCCTGGAGAGAGATGCCCGGTATGTGGTAACACGAGGGAGGAGTGTCCAGGTCATTTTGGCAAGATTGAGTTAGCGAGACCGGTACTCCTACCACATCTCGGCGACTACATATACATGATGCTTCAATCAACTTGTAGACGTTGCGGGAGGCTACTCCTGCCACAGGATCGAATAGAGTACCTGCGTAGGATCTATGTTAGATTGAAGGAGAAATGGCCTCGTTTAGCAGAGGTTATGGCTAATAGTATTGCCAAGGAGGCTTCAGATGTAACGGAATGCCCCCATTGTGGTGAGAGGCAGTTTAAGGTTAGGTACATAAGGCCCATAATCTTTTACGAGAAGAGGCCTGAAGGCGAGGTTAGGCTAACACCTATAGATATAAGGGATAGGCTTGAGAGGATACCGGACGACGACGTCATGTTACTAGGTGTAGATCCTAAGAGGGCTAGGCCTGAATGGATGGTCCTAACAGTTCTCCCCGTACCACCACTAGCTGTTAGGCCCTCTATAACGTTAGAGACGGGTCTTAGAGCTGAGGATGATCTAACCCACGCTCTAGCCGAGATTGTTAGAGAGAACGAGAAGCTTAAGAACTTCATACAGACTAACGCCCCTGAGACTATGATCGAAGATGCCTGGCTAACATTACAACATGTAATAGCAGCCTACATAGATAACGAGCTTCCAAACATATACCAGTTAACCCATAGGAGGAGGAGGCCTTTAAAAACGTTAGCACAGAGGCTCAAAGGCAAGGAGGGTAGGCTTAGGGGTAACCTTTCGGGGAAGAGGGTTAACTTCTCCGCCAGGACAGTCATAAGCCCTGACCCCCTAATCAGCATTAACGAGGTCGGGGTCCCAGTAGAGATAGCTAAGATCCTCACAGTTCAAATGGTGGTAACACCCTATAACATAGAAGAGGCTAGGAGGTATGTTTTAAACGGGCCTTTCAAATGGCCGGGTGCAACCTTCGTTTACAAAGCTAGACAGGGTAGGAAGATAGACTTAAGGTACCAGAAGAACTACAAACAGTTAGCCGAAGAGCTAGAGCCAGGTGATATAGTTGAAAGACATCTTATTAACGGTGACATAGTGTTATTCAATAGGCAACCAACCCTACACAGGATGTCCATCATGGGCCACATAGTTAGAGTTATGCCTGGTAAGACTTTCAGGATAAACCTCCTCGTATGTCCACCTTACAACGCTGATTTTGATGGTGATGAGATGAACCTACATGTCCCAAGACTCGAGGAGGCTCGTGCAGAGGCCAGGGAGCTACTTCTCGTCGAAAAACACATATTAACCCCGAGATATGGGGGGCCGATAATAGGGGGTAGGCAGGATTACATAAGCGGTGCGTATCTCCTTACGATAAAAACAACGTTGCTCACCCTAGAGGAGGTGTCAAGGATAATAGCTAGATCTGAGGCACCCGTAGACCTAATGGAACCAGCTATTTTGAGGCCAAAGCCCCTATACACGGGGAAGCAGATTGTCAGCCTCTTCTTACCCAGAGACCTGAACTTCAGGGGTAAGGCTAAGATAAATGCTGGCGACCTTAAGTGTGAAAACGAGAATTGTATGAACGACTCGTTTATTGTCGTGGAGAAGGGGAAGCTACTAATGGGGGTTCTCGACAAGAATGCTATTGGGGCGGAGCAGCCGAACAACCTCCTACACGTTATTGCACTGGAGTACGGTGAGAGTAAGGCTAGGGAGTTTTTAGATACGATCTTCAGATCTTTCATTAGAGTCCTTGAGGTTAAAGGCTTATCCATGGCGTACTCGGACATAGAGATACCGAAAGAGGCTAAAGATGAAATCGATAGGTTAACTGAGGAGGCTAGGAGGGAGGTTGAAGAACTTATAGACCAGTATAGGAGGGGTACATTAGAGCTTATACCTGGTAGGACTGCTGAGGAGAGCCTGGAGCTTAAAATCATAGAGAGGCTTCAGAAGCTGAGAACAGATGCGGGGAACGTTGCTATAAAGTACCTCAACCCGTTCAACGACGTATTCATAATGGCGAGGACAGGGGCTAGGGGTAGTGATGTGAATATAACCCAGATGGCTGCGATGCTAGGCCAGCAGACCATAAGGGGTAGGAGGATATGGAGAGGCTTCAGGACCAGGACTCTTTCACACTTCAAACCCGGAGAGTTAAGCCCTGAGGCCAGGGGCTTCATAAAGGGTAACTTCAGGGATGGTCTTAGGCCGAGCGAGCTCTTCTTCCACGCTGTAGCCGGTAGAGAAGGCTTGGTTGACACTGCTGTTAAGACGTCGCAGAGCGGTTATATGCAAAGGAGGCTTATAAACGCTCTCCAGGATCTAGTCGTATCCTACGATGGGACTGTTAGGGACTCTTGGGGCAACATCATCCAGTTTAAGTATGGTGAGGATGGCGTGGATCCCATGAGAACATATCATGGCAAGCCTGTTGAGGTGAGTAGAGTTATAGATAGGATTAGAAGTCTAAGGGGGTCTAGGGGTGGGTGGCGGCAGGAGGGTTGATGAGGTTTTAGAGGCTGTCAAGGAGATTCTACCTCTTAGTCTCTACGAGGAGCTCGTTAAGAGCCTTAGCGAGGCCACAGATCTTAGCGATGAGGAGAAGCTTGCTGTCATAGAGGAGGTTGTTAGAAGGTACGTACTAGCTATGGCCCAGCCTGGAGAGCCTGTGGGTGTCGTAGCGGCGCAATCGATAGGGGAGCCTGGAACTCAGATGACCCTAAGAACATTCCACTATGCTGGGCTCATGGAGTTCGATGTGACACTAGGGTTACCTAGGCTCATAGAGGTGGTTGACGCTAAGAGGGAGCCATCTACACCGATAATGGAGATATACTTGGATGAAGAGCATAAGTACTCGGAGGCCAAGGCTAGGGAGATAGCTAGGAGGATCGAATACACAACCCTAGAGAAGGTCATGGCAAGCCTTCAGTACACGTTAGGTGATAGAGATGTTATCATAAAACTCGATCCCGAGATGCTCGAGGATAAGGGTGTTAGCGTGGACCTAGTTATTGAAAGGATAAGGGATAGCGGTATAGGGGAGGTGAGGTTAGGCGAGGATCAATACACGCTAGTGGTAACCATTGATAGGAAGGTTTTACCCGAGGAGAGGATATTCGATTATAGGACGTACAAGGAGATAGAGTCTAAGCTTAGAAAGCTGTACCTTAAGGGTGTGAAGGGCATAAATAGGACTAGTATTAGGGTTATCGATGAAAAGGTCGTAGATGGTAAGGTAGTTAGAGAGTACGCTATAGTAACGGAGGGTAGTAACCTAGCGGAGGTACTCTTCATGGAGGGTGTTGACTATAGGAGGACGACGACCAATAACATATTCGAGATAGCAGAGGTTCTAGGAATTGAGGCTGCTAGGAACGCCATCATAAAGGAGATTATGAAGGTATTAGAGGATGCAGGTTTAGACGTTGATATAAGACATGTGATGCTCGTAGCAGACGTCATGACATGGAATGGATCCATTAGACAGATTGGTAGACTAGGAGTCGCCGGGGAGAAGCCGAGCGTGCTAGCTAGAGCTGCATTCGAGGTTACAGTTAGACAGTTCTATGATGCTGCTGTAGCTGGAGAGGAGGATAGCTTAAAAGGTGTCACTGAGAGCATTATTGCAGGGATCCCGCCTAGAGTTGGAACGGGGCTGGTGTTAATGGCTCTAGGTATTCCAAGGAGGCGTCAGGAGAGGGGGTGAAGAATGTCCACGTTACAAGTGTCCCTTGAAAGAGAGCTCAAGAACTTGATTAAAACAGGTAAATACTACATCGGCTCCAGGAGGAGCTTAAAGGCTCTCAAGCTAGGTTTAGCTAAAGCACTCATAATAGCCGAGAACACCCCCCCAAACCTCAAGGATAAGGCTCTCTACTATGCTAAACTGTCCGGGGTGCAAGTCATAGTGTATAAGGGTAGTAGTGTCAACCTAGGCCTAACAATAGGGAAACCCTTCCCGGTCTCCATGATAGCGGTTCTGGATGTCGGGAGCTCTAGACTACTAGAGGTTGCAAGCCTACAGGGGTCTAGTTATGAGTGAGGATAGGATTACCGTTGAGGAGCTTAAATACATGTCGATATTTAGCGAGGTAACAGGGGCCACGGTCTACAGATGTTTAATCGACGGGGAGAGCGGAAAACTATGCTTTCTCGTAAAGAGAGGCGACCTAGGCAGGGCTGTTGGGAGGAATGGGAGGAACATCAAGGTTCTAAGCGAGCTCTTCAAAAGGCAAATCGAGGTCTTCGAGTACTCCGACGACATTACCGAGATGGTTAAAAACCTATTCCCTGGGGTTGAAATACTGAAAGTCGACGTCATCGAGAGAGGTGAGGGGAAGATCGTCAATGTTACGGTAAAAGAGGAGGATAAGGGTAAAGCTATTGGGAGAGACGGAAGGAATGTTAAGAGAGCTAGAATGATATTAGGAAAGCTCTTCAACGTATCAAAGCTTACAATTAAGTGATAAAAGGGCTGGAGCTATAGCATATGGAGGGGTTGCGATGGCGGGGAAGAAGGCCCCCCTGGGGCTCTTCGCAGCTAGAACTTTAAGGAAGAAGAGGCTCAAGTTCAGGTGGAGTCAGAAGGAGTTTAGAAGAAGGATGCTTAGGCTGAAGGAGAAGTACGATCCACTCGAAGGAGCACCTATGGCGAGAGGGATAGTCCTAGAGAAGGTTGGTATCGAATCAAGACAGCCTAACTCAGCCCTAAGGAAATGTGTTAGAGTTCAGCTGGTTAAGAATAAGAAGGTGGTAACAGCGTTCGTTCCATACGACGGCGGCATACTCTACATAGATGAGCACGATGAGGTGATAATAGAGGGTATAGGAGGGCCCATGGGCAAATCCTTAGGCGACATACCGGGTGTCAGATACAAGGTAGTAATGGTTAACGGTGTATCATTAAAAGCTCTATGGGAAGGTAAAAAGCAGAAGCCTAGAAGGTAGAATGAGGTTTGGGCTTCAAGGAGAATTAAGCCTCCTTGAAGCCCTTAGTTTCACTGCTTACTTCATGTGGCTTTTTGTCGCCTCACCATGTCATCAGCTCGACTCACTCTAGGTGACCTCGTCCACGGCTTCACCTTCATAGTTTCCTCAGGTTCACTACTGTAGGGGGTACCCCTGCATCCCGTGTTTACTACTCCTAGATTTTCTACCACTCTTTCCCCACTTAGAACCTGCTCTCGATGTCTACTGTTACGTTCTTCAGCCTATCTATCTTTAGACTGCTGGGCTAACGTTGGTGCCTCCTCAGCGTAGCGCTGATCACCGGGGGGCTACACCGTACCTACACATTGAGTATCTAGCAGGAAACCGGAGGTATTTAAATTCACCATTTGCCCTGCAACAGCCTCTTCGTCTCTCGCGGATCTGCGGAGTCTCATTACTCTAGTCTATGGACATGTGTGATAACTGTTGTTACCTCTCCTCCTCATATTCCCCAAATTTTTCTTGTTGATCTACGAGCTCCTTTTTAACATATATGCTCTTACCTGTTAGGAGTGCTAGGTATACTGCATGGCTTGGTATCATCTTTATCGTCATACTCACCCCCTCGTCTTCAAATTCTACAGATGCTGTGTAGAGGCCTGTTATGGGGTCTAGCTCGTCTATAACAACCCTCTTCAACCCCCTCGCTAGCGCTTCCTTGAAGCTCTCATTGCTTAATAGGAATGTGTATATGCTCTGCCTCCTAGGTGGTGTTAGGGATCCCCTGTACACTGCTAAGGCTTCAGCTACATCCGATGGTATGTTTACCATTGTGAAGAGCCTACCATCCTCTAGTGCTAAGTTTAACTCTACCAGGTACCAGCTAAAACCTCTCTGCATATCTCTTACAAGCCTTTGGCTCACATACACATCGACTACCCTAACGACATTATCGACATTCCTACCGCTCACCTGTCAACGCCTCTAAACTCGATCCTAAGCCTAACTGAGACACCTACGTTTTTAAAGCTTTAGCTCATATACCTAGCCTCCTCTCCAGCTCACAGAGCAACCTTGATGTAACACTCCAAGCCGCTAGAGGGTGGCCTCCGGCGATCGCGTACCTCTTATAGGCTAGCCTTAGGGTTGTCTCTTCGAAGTCACCTCTCGGGAAGGCCCCTATCCCTATTATCGCGTTCTCCTCGATAGCCTCCTCTACAACCTCCTCCGGCCTCCTAGGCTCCCCCTTCTCCCACAATAGGATTAGCTTACCCTCTCTAGCAACGAACTCCTCAAGGCTATCCGAGACCTTGAATATCAGGGGGTCGGGTGAGCCCACCGGGACACTATCGGATATGAGTAGGTCGGCCATAACCCCCTTGAACCTCTCTAGATGTCTTGGTAGCCTAGTGTCACTTCTAACCTTAAAAACCCTCCCGTCTAGGACGTGGAAGTAGACCTCTAGGACTCCCATCCTGGTTAAAGGGGTGTCTGTTGCTAGGAGCAGGCATATGTGGATTATATCAGGTCTACCTCTCTTCCACTTCCTCTCAAGACCTCTCATTGCCTTGTAGTGTAGACTCTTATCGAGTATAAGCCTAGCCGGGGGTATCTCATACCTTCTAGCACTTCTAATTACATCAGGTTCTCTGTGCAACTCTCTAGGCACCAGTTCTAGGGATGATTCGAGGAATAGCATTTTAACCGAGGCCTTCACCAGATACTCCCCAGAGCTCCCTCCTCCTAGCTTCAAGTTGCTCTACTGGCCTCCCCTCGTACTCAGCCGCGGTCATAAACTTAACCCCTAGATCCAACGCAATCCTAATATGCTTCTCCACGTACCGTAAGTAATTTACGTCTCTTAGTAGATGGTGGTCTACGACTAATATGTGGGGTCTCACATCCCTAACTACAACTTCAAGCCCCTCCAACCCCCTCCTAACAGCATCCTCTGACACTTTTACCCCCGAGAAGTAGGTTGGAGGCCCTCCTAGGATTACGATTGTTGGTCTAGGTTTAGACCATGATCTAAGTATTTCCACAGCCTCTGGATCAGCGGGGCCCTGCACGTCACTAGTGAATATCACACTCTCATCATCGCACAGGAGCCTTACCATCAAAACTCTACCCACCTTACTCCCAGGCTCTCCATGCCATACCGGTTTAGAAATCTCTATTGCGAGCTCACCAAATTTAAGGGATAGACTGTCACCTTGGATTACGCGGGCTCTCTCAACTAAACCTGATCTCCTAAGAAACGTGTAGCCTCTAACCCTTTGACTCCAGTTTATATCCCTCTCTATACTCTTAACGATCAACGTCTTCCCATAGTATATCTCAGGCTCTCCTCTAATATAGTGATCGTAGTGATAGTGGGTCACAACAACCACGTGACTCTCCTCGATAAACCTTCTAATATCGTCTAGAACCCTCTTAAGCCTCTCATACTCTAGAGGATGTGGGGGTAACCCGAACCTCCTGGGGGCTAGTGCAGCGCCTAGATCGACGCCTACAGGAACACCGCAAATGTCTACGAATGTAGCTAGGCTTCTAACACCCATACTATCAGCTGCTATGATTTTAACCCTCTTAGTCAACCCAAGGGGACCTCCGGAGTTTGCTAAAGTGTTTGTTCTTAAAAACACCCATCACTATTTAACTTTAACTCCTACTCTCTCCGCTACCCTTATGAAGTCATCCTTGGTTATAGGCAGCCATCTGGCTAACTCATAGTATACATCGATATCCACGTATGCTCCCTCACCAGACCTCTCGGCCCTCCTTAGTATCTCTGAGTGGAGGCGTGACATTACATCCCTTCTAGTCATACTGGATATAATGGATTTCTCTATGTCCCCTCCATACTGATACCTTGCCTTTAAGAGTATTTCCACGATCTTATTTATCCTATCCGGGACCCCTACTATTGACCCTTTCAATTCAACCCTCCTAGGTATACCCCATGGTACTAGGTTGTCAAATACCCTCCCTATCCCGGGTCTCGATATGCTATCCTGGATTCCACTTATCAGGAATGCGTCCGATGATAGTACATCGTTCGATGTTAGAGGGTGTGGCGCGTCTTGCCTTATTATTGTTACTCTATCCGCATCCATGCTCCATAGTAGTTCGCTGGGTTTACTCGAAGTTATTATAATCTTGTTCCTCCCGGTGACACTGTGAATCCACTCTGACACGGACTTGTCGGCGCTTGTTATAGCTAGGTGTGGATCCCATAGATGCTCTCTAATCCTCTCCAAGGATTCCTCTATCTGCACTCTAATTGTCGGTAGGTCTAACGCGTCCTGGTATAGGGGGCTAACATCTATTACGAAGAGTGGGAGCGGGGGTGTTGGTAGGAGCTCCGCCACCTCCCTCCAGGTTACCAGGGATTTCATTGTTAAAACTTTATGCGTTACCACGGCATCTGATCTCAGATCACCTTCTCTTACAAGGAGTTTGAACTTAACCCCCTTGTAGGTATCCTCTCTCACAACCCTACCCTTGAATGTTTGATCATAGACTATGTTGTACTCGTTTACGAGCATCTCTACGGCTACGTACTGGAAGCCCAGGTTCTCTAGCTTCCTCTGCTCATAGTATGGTTTAAACCCAAGCCTGTAGATCCCTTTACTTGCTAGGATCTCGTAGAGTGCTATCGCTGGCCTCTCAGCGTACGCCATCTTCACCTTTGATACCTTACTCTAGGTATTCATCGAGGGTTTTAAATGTTAACCTATGCTTCCTAGCTCTCAACCCAAACCTCTCTA
>JAPYWV010000113.1 GCA_028276165.1 Acidilobaceae archaeon | reverse complement strand
TTACCCAGGCTACGAGGTAGTCGTGTTACCGCCTGGTCTAGAGTAGGAATATCTTAGCCTCTTTCAGCCTCCCCGTGATGGGGTCTACTTCGAAACCTAGTGTTTCAAGCGTTACAGTGCCTATGAGGGGGGTGTCTACGTCTTCCGAGACTAGTATGTGTGAGTAAGCCCTCCTACCCATAACCTCTATTACACCTAGGCATTCATCGAGCTCCACGGAACCCCTAGCTGTTACAACAATCCTCCTACCAATAACTGGTAGCTGGAGCTCCTCGAAAACCCTACGGGGGATAACACTGTATGTAGCCCCTGTATCGATAAAAGCTCTAGCGGAAACACTCCTACCCGTAATAGGATTCCCTATCAACGCCTCAACCCAAACATGGCCCACGCAAAACACCCTTCTAACAGATGGTAGTACCTAACTTTAATAAATAGGGACCTCCTTTTAACCCTTGTAGCCTACAACTAAAACCTTACCCCTATACCTCTATACTCGTGGACAGCGTGCTCCTAGGTTTAAGAGTTAATCAGGATTCAACATGTAATCTCGACCCCGCAGGTAGTCTCGAATTTAGAAGTTCTTGAACTAGAAGCAAATAGAGGTGTCTATGAAGGCCTCAGATTTGGCCATAGAGCTACATGCAACCTTAGGCAATCATAGGTGTTCATAGATGCCAGGTCTTACGATAATAGGTGTAGCCTGCAGTCCTATATTTTGGTAGCTTTTAAATATCCTAGGTGGGGGTGGCTGTTGGGTTATGTGTATGTTGATGCTATCTTCTACAACCCCGTGGATTACGCTGAACTCGTTCTTGGGAGGCGGAGGTTTGAGGATGTTAGGATGGTGAGTGTTAGAGCTCTAGCTGATACCAGGGCTACATTCCCAGCCCTGCCAGAGGATATCGTTGAGAAGCTAGGCCTACCCCTCTACGGGGAGGTTGAAGCTGAGACAGCAATGGGTAGAGGTAGGGTGAAGCTTGCCGGTGTGATCGTACAAGTTGAGGATAGAACTGCTCTAAGCTACACAATCGTTAGACCTAGAGGTACAACACCCCTGATAGGGGTGGTCGCATTAGAGCAAATGGGGTTCAGAGTAGACCCTGTAACAGGGAGGCTGATCAAGGGCTTACCTCTAATGCCTTAACGTCAGTAGATGTTTCTCAGCTTGGATAAGCATAGCTCAAGGCTTTGCTTAATAGAGTTGTTATTATCTTTAAACATGATACGCTTTTATATCTCCAGTCTTATAAGTTGATATATGGGATGGCTGGAGTATTTCACGGGATTCAGGTGGTGTGCTGTGATGAAGATCTCAATCTTGCAGGTTCGTGTTTCAAGTACGTTTATGCTGGATCCCGATGTAACTCTACTATTATCACATTTAGCTAACATGGGGTACGTTGTCGCCTCCACTAGGGTTACCCTTGGCGGTGCTACGGTAACCCCTGTTATGCCACCTAATGTTATTGCCGTGAAGGGTAACGTTATAGTGGACTACGACTTTGGTAGAAGGAGTCTTGGTGTAGAAGGTAGGAGTCCGCAGGAGGTGATCCTAGCACTCCAAGATCTATGGAAGACATTTGAAGACCTAAGGATTGATGTTGAGAAAGCTCTAGTCCCATACGAAGCTATAGTCGTGGCTTTAACCACCTTAAACCCTAGGTTTAGTAGTAATAGGGTTGAGACAGTCGATGTTATAGGGTATAACCTTAAGATGGTTGAAGCAAGCTTCGTTCTCGAAGACGGAGAACCCACATCTCAGAGATGGCTTTATGTTAGAATCATCCCAGTGTACAGCTCGTTTAGACCCGGCGAAGGGGAGAACCTTTACAGGATCGAAATAGTGTATAGGGATGAGAGGGGGAAGATTTTAAAATTCATAGAGGACATAGAGGGTATCATCGGGAAAATCCTCGAGAGGGTGTAACCATGAGCTCGGTTATCCTAACTCACTACACCCAACCACACGTGGAGTTAGAATATAGCATGTACGGATACCAGAAGTTCACATACCTGGAGAAGCCCTCCACGAACCTGATCGCTTACTCAGCCCCCTATCAAACCTACAGCCTAGTTCCACAAGTGGAATCTACGCAGAGAGAATCTATGCAGACAGTATGGAATTGGCTTGTACGCGGCTTATCAACGACTGTACTTGAGCTAGCTAGCAGGCTTACCGGGAGGGGTGTCATACGCGGCTTAGTAACATACAGTGATCCAGACTACGGCCCTGTGATAAGGCTGGTGGTAGACCTGAACGCTAGAGAGGCTCTAGATCTATGGCTTAAACTTGTAAGGCTGATCCCCTACACCAAGTACGGTGTCGTCATAGGTGTTAGGTGGCTAGGTGAGAATAACGTTTCAAAGGATGAGCTGGTAGACTACGTGGTCAAGATAATGGTTGAAGGTGGTCTTAGAACGATTGCTCTAAGACCCTTAGATGTTGTGAGAGAGCTGCGTGGAGAGCGGGGTAGAAGGTGACCGTCTACTTAGACACAAACGTTATCATTGGCTACTGTTTCAAAGAGGATCAAAGCCATCCGAATGCCGCACGTGTAATAAGGTTGCTACTAGAGAAGCTAGGTGTGGAAAGGTTCTACTGTTCTCCTCTCACGCTCGTAGAGCTGTACTCGTACATATCGAGGAACATTGACAAGCTTAGACTGCCCCCAGAGCTTAGAGATCTTGTTGGAGGTGACGAGGAGCTTAGGGTACGCGTACACGTTAGAGAATGTCTTGCAAGGCTCCCACGCCCAATAACATTAATATCGGATACGGGGGATGTAGTGGGTGTAAGTGTAGGCGTTGAAGTGAGCACCATAGGGGTTTTCCATAAGTTTGCCGAGGCACTACAATTCTCCCCTAAGCTCAGACTAGCATCATTAGACCTTCTACACCTTATGTACGCTAGACAGCTAGTAGAACACATTAGATACTTTGCCACACTAGACACCGACATACTGGGTAAAGCCGGTATCGTAGAAAAGGTGCTAGGAATCAAGGTAGTAGGCACCGCTCCAACACCAATCTATACGTACTAAAACCAGGAACTACCAACTATTTACACACCACAGCTTCCAACTCTCCACAACAGGGTACTCGATAACCTCTCGTCAAGGGAAACAATCCCAGTAGTTAGTGTAAGTGAAGAGCTTACCGGAGGTGGGTTTAGGATGGTTTGAATCCTAGCGACATCCATCTGTGAAAGTGTTACCGTGACCCCCCAATTCCTCTCATAACGGTTGAACCTATGAGGGTATTACTGGAAGATGTTAAGTCTAGTGTCTACTGTGGACTGGGTTTTAGATAACCTTGAAGATCATAGTAGAGGTTGCGTGGACGTTTAAGGATCTCAATCGCTAGGAGTCCTCAACCTGTTAGGTAACCTTGCCATTGTTAGGAGCTCCTCTCTCACGTGATAGGCTCTAGTGGGTGTAGGAACACGGAGCTCTCCACCCTCCTCAAAGTACCTGTTGTTGTATCGGGTACCATGTTGGCTCTCTCAATGGTTAGAAGTCCTACCACTACGTTCTCGTCAAGCCCACTTTGACTTAACACCCTCTTAACGTTCTCCGGGATCCCGGCTACAGCTACAATCTCGTACTTTAAAACCTCACCCTCAACCTCAAACACTAGTACGATAGCCTCTATAGCTTACACAGTATGACCTTTCAATTCCATTAAGCGGATTCTTTATCCCGTACGCCTCCATGTCTAAAGCTCCGAATATCATCTTTCAATTCCATTGAATGGATTCTATTCCATTAAGCCCCTAGTCTGGGGCTTCATGTATATGATATGGGGTCCGGTATTTAAGCTTTTCGTTTCCATCTCTCATTAAACTTTCCTAGTTGATGGGTAGGGTGTCTGGTGGTGACGCGTATAAGCATTGGTTCATGTGGGGTTTACGAGCTTCCCATGATGTGTTTTCCACTCTTAGCCTTAGGAGGTCTACTGCCCTTTCTACTGGTTCGGGAGATTGTTTTAGAGTTGCTAGAGGCTATAGGGATCTTCATGGAAAGCTTTGCCATAGTAGAGGTT
>JAPYWV010000157.1 GCA_028276165.1 Acidilobaceae archaeon | reverse complement strand
CTAACCCCGTGCTTGCAGCAAACTATGGTATCAAGTTCATAGAAGTGCTTAAGGATACTGGGAAGCTCCCACTATTCATAGCTATAACAACTACCATAGATGAGACTAGTATGTACGCTGACTACATAGTCCCCGATACAACGTACCTTGAAACAGGCACTATGGGATGCCAGTTCCTATACGCTAGCGGTGCTGGGATACTAGTAGGGGAGGCTTGGAGGAGCCCGGCTATAATGCCTCTAACAATGCATATAGGTAAGTGTCCTAACGGTCATGATAGGTATGCTAGTATGTGGGAGTTCGTCATAGATGTTGCTAAAGCTCTAGGGCTCCCAGGGTTCGGGGATAATGGTATCAATGGTGTTAGGGGTACAAAGTATGAGGGTCGGTGGTTTAGCCTCCACTGTGTCTGGGAGTACATACTAAGGGTTTTCGCTAACGCTGCTGTGGATGCAAGGGATAGGAAGATTATACCGGCTGAGGTTCCGGATAGCGAGGTTAGGTTTGTTGAGAGGAACTACCCCATAGCCAGGTTTAAGGACATACTACCGGAGGATGAGTGGAGGCTTGTAGCCTACGGGCTGGCGAGGGGAGGTGTGTTCACTGGATACGAGGATTCATTCGATGAGAGGGGTTATAGTAGGAGGAGTGTGCCTGGAGATAGGGTGTTGAAGTTCTGGAATGAGAAGGTTGCTAAGACAAGGAATAGCGTAACGGGTGAGAAGTTCTGGGGAGGCCCGAGATACTTCCCACCTGCAACGTACGCACCGGCAGTCAAACTACTAGAGGCTCCTAAGGTGAAGGGGTTACATGGAACACCGCTCAGGGAGCTCTACAAGGAGTACCCGTTCACCGTAGTCTTCGAGAGCGGGCCGCTCTTCACAAAGCATAGGAGCCAGTTCTACTACTGGATTAAAGCTATAGCACCCGAGAACTTCATAGTCGTTAACCCAAAGGATGCGGAGAGGCTGGGCATAGAGACGGGGGATGTCGTGAGGCTTGAAACACCAATGGGGGCCATAGAGGGCCCCGTGGTGGTTGAATCAACTGTTAGGGAGGGTGTGGTAGTCGTACCATACGGGATGGGTAGGTGGGCTGACACAGTTGTAGTGAAGCCAAGGTACATAGCGGAGATTAGAGATGAGAAGGTGAGGAGGCTATTGGAGGAGCTCCCAGATAAGGTTGAGATACCAGAGGATGCAGTTAACCCGGTTAAAAGGCTACCCGATATGGTTAAGAAGGTGCTGTTCACTAAGAGCCCTGCGGAGTACTACGAGAAGGGGTTAATGCCGGATAAGTGGAGGTTTAGTGGTATAACCTCTAACCCGGTGCAACTGGGAGATCCATCTCTAGGAGGCTGGCCTCTAGAAACATGGCTTGGAGCAGGACAAGCATACTACGATACACCAGCTAGGATAGTGAAGACGGGGAGGAAGCATAAGTTCGAGGTACCCAACATAGTGTGGTAGCCTGGAACACCTCCCACATCTTTTTAACTTTTTAAACACGAGGTTACCCATGCTTAGTGTGAAGTGCCTTGGAGAGCCTAGTAGATCCAGTGGTTTTAGCTAGAGGTAGAGAGTTGATGTACATCTCGATCATAACCCTACCTATGGGTGTCGCTGATGCCCTGGAAGCTCTACGCCTACTAGGCTTAGATGAGGGGGATGTAGGTGAGATGGCTAGATATATCAGCGATCTCCTAGAGGTGTCCGTGGAGCACTACAGGGTTGACCTGGACCCTGTTACAAGAAGCTTATTCACGAAGGCCGTAGAGGGTTTCTATGAGAGGGTAGGCTACAAGGTTGAAGGTAACCCTGGGAGCCTAAAGGCTATGATAGCCTTCATGGCTAAGCTTGTAGACGATGAGGTTAAAGCACTAGAGCTAGGTGACGTGGAGACAGCTAGAAAGCTTAGGGTAACTCAGCTGAGATTCCTTAACACACATGTTAGACCACTATTAGAGGGGGTTATAGTCTCTAATGAGAGGTTATCGAGGGCCGCTAGGATACTTCTAGACCTCGTAAATAAGGATATAGAGTTGCTGAAGGATCTACTCTTAGAGGGAGATATAGCTCAACCACCAGGCTCTCATCGCACTTCTGTAATCGAGTAGGAGACCTAGCGTCCTAGCGTGGAGCTCCTAGCTGGAGCCCTTTAAATATTTGACTCTTTAAAACACCTTTTTATGTTTTATAATATTGTTTAACGCCTATTACCTCTTCCCAGCCTGTAAACACGGGGCCCTAGAGGTGATCTTTATGAGTTTAGAGTTTAGGGAGGGTAGGTATGTGCTTGATCTGAGAGGCTATGTCTGCCCATATCCTCAGATAATGACGTTACAGGCTCTTAGGAAGCTTAGGGATGGTGAGTTATTGGAGGTTATCGTGGATAACCCTGCGTCCTGCGAGAATGTCCCTGCTGCTGTTAGGAGGGAGGGTCACGAGGTTCTAGGTGTTGAGAAGGTGGGGTTAGGTGTTTGGAGGATTAAGGTTGTTAAACGTGGTTCTAAACAGTAAGTACTCCCTATACCTCTACGC
>JAPYWV010000148.1 GCA_028276165.1 Acidilobaceae archaeon | reverse complement strand
TAACCCTAGGGCTTCTATCAGCACTCCTACTCTACTCCACATACTACCTAGCGGGTAGGGGTACATATTGGGGTATCACTACTGGTGAGTCTAAGCTTGGAGGACACCTATGGGCATTACTGGTAGACCCCGGTATCAGGGACACCCTCTACTATAAACAGTTTAAGCTAGTCAACCCCCTCACTGACAATACACAGGTTATAGTTATAGCCATACTACTCGGGGGCGCGATCGGAGCTCTATCTCTTGGAGAGTTTGGTTTAAAACACTTCCCAAACCACTGGATGCTCCTACAAGCCGTCCTAGGAGGCTTCCTACTAGGCTATGGTTCTAGGCTAGCCCTTGGATGTAATATAGGTAACTATCTTAGCGCTTGGGCATCCGCGGGGCTTAACGCTATAACGTTCACAGCCGGCATGATACCGGGTGTTTGGCTTGGGACACTCGTTGTTGAGAGATTCTTCCTCTTCAAAGCCAGACCACTACCGGTAAGCCTTACACCCCCACTATGGGTTCAAAGACTACTCCTAGTCTTAGCTCTAGCTATAGCGGTAGCACTCTACGCTCTAACCGAGGGTGTGCTAGCAAGACTCTGGCTCCTCTTCGGCCTAGCATTCGGCCTAGTAGGCTACCTTAGCAGGATATGCTGGGCCACAGGGCTTAGGGAGATAACAAACCCATACTACGGTGGTGGTAGGATGCTAACAGCTACAGCTCTAGCTATCTTAACCTACGCTATACTAGCATTCCCCCTAGCTGTAACAGATCCAGGCAGGCTGTCATTCGCTCTAGCCAGGGGTACAGGGCAAATACAGATATTCATTGGGGGCGTGATATTCGGAGCAGGGATGGGCATAGCGGGTACATGTATATTCAGTAGCGAGTGGAGAGCCGGGGGTGGTAGCGTGTACTCAATGATAGTGTTCATCTCAACAATAGCACTTGGAATGCCAGTACTAGCATACCACTACGAATGGTGGGTGAAAACACTACCCCAACCCTACCCAGAAACCACATTGTATAAGGTGATAGGCCCACCAGCAATACTAGTAGTACTAGCGTACACAGGAGCCCTCATAATACTACCAAAGTTGAGGGGAGGAAAAATACTACCATGAAAACTACCTAGTAGCTAGACGTGGGAGGCTTACCGTGAACAAGCCGAGTTAGTAGAGCGCTACAGGCGTTATCGCCACTTACATTGATAGCCGTTCTAATAGCATCCAGTATCGGGTCTACCGCCAGTATTATAGCTATACCCTCCAGTGGTAACCCTACAGTTGATAGGACGAAGGCTAGCATGATGAGCCCCCCACCCGGTATTGCTGCCGTCGCTATCGACCCTATCAGCGCTGCTAGTACAAGTAAGAGTAGTTTATCCAAGCCCAGGTCTATTCCGAAGAGTTGTGCAATGAACACGGCTGAAAGCGCCTGGTATAAAGCTGTACCATCCATGTTCACAGTAGCACCTACAGGTAGGGTTAACCTGTATATGTCGCCAGGTATCCCCATCCTCTCAGCAGCCCTCATGTTAACTGGGAGTGTGGCTGCAGAGCTCCTAGTAGTGAATGCTACGAGGAATGGCTCTAACTGCTCCCTATAATACTTCAGTGAGTTGAAGCCGGCAATGTACACTATTATAGCGTAGACTAGGATGAAGTGTAGCAATGTGAAGGTATAAGAGGCTAGGATAAGCTTAACATAACCCTTAGCGATTTCCGGGCCGTAGACACCTATAAGCCATGCTGAGTAACCGAAAACAGCTATGGGTGCGTAGTACATTAGTAGAGATACTATCTTGATGAAAACCCTACTACCAGCTTCTAGGAAGCCCTTGATAGGGGCTCCTGCATCACCTAGGAGGGCTACACCTACACCGAATATCATGGTGAAGACTATTAACTTCAAAGCCCCACCTACGCTTAGAAGCTCTGAGAAGTCTAGTGAGAAGAAGCCTAGAACAATATCCTGCCATGTAGCAGGCTTAGGCGGGGTGTAGCCTGCAGGTGGTGTTAAACCAATACCCACACCGGGTTTAAACACGAACCCGGCTATAACACCCCATGTTGCCGCTATGACACTTGTAACAATGTAAAGTACTAGCATCAAAGCTAGAATCCACCCCAACCTTCTAAGATCAACGATACTAGCTACAGCGTAGCCTATAGTGAAGAATATCAACGGTGGTATGATCGTTCTAAGTATTCTCAGAAATATATCACCTAGGATTTTTAGATCTTTTACTCCACCTCCCCCAATGTAGCCTACAAGACCCCCCAGGATTAACGCTATTACCATGGCAACTACTATCAACTGCGCTCTTCTAACTTCAACAGGAGTCGCCACTAACATCACCTCTGCCTGAAGAGGTAAGATGTGGAATCCTAAATACCTTTCCATATCTGCCTCATGTCCGTCTCGGTTAAGGTCTTTAGGGCTCCTCACTGGGATTTGCTGGAAGAGCTTGGAGGTCGTTTCTTCTTCAGGGTTACTCGTACTGTTTCCTGTTTTGCGTGATCTCTAGTAAAAGCCTACCAGGCTTTGACACCTTATGCCTTAAAGTGCCACTTCTAGGCTTCCAAGATTCGTAGGACAATAAGTTTTGGTGATGAGATGGGAGTTAGATTGACGTCTTGAGCTTCCCCTCTATTAGCCTTCTGGCCGTGTATACAGCTATTAGGTTTAATGGTATTAGTGCTAGTTTTAGTGCTGACAGCCCTACGATCATGTCGATGAGAACCTCTAGTGGTA
>JAPYWV010000021.1 GCA_028276165.1 Acidilobaceae archaeon | reverse complement strand
TGTCCCGAGTATCCCTCTTAGATTCCAGATGCTCATAGAGGGTAGGGTTGAGGCCGCGGTACTTCCAGACCCCTGGGGTAGCCTTGCACTAGCTAAGGGTGCTAGGCTACTTGCTAGAGATGACATGTTCGGTGAGCCTATAACCATGTCGGTGATCATAGCTAGACCTACTGTAATCGGGGATAGGGAGGTGGTTCTAAGGCTCGTCTCCATGCTCAACGAAGCTCTAGAGCTTTATAAAGCAAACCCGGAGAAGTATAGGGGTGTCATAGAAGAGAAGGTATTCATACCAGAGGAGCTTAGAGGCAAGTGGTTACCCGAGTGGAGGGGTAGGATAACGGTCTACCCCAGGGGTAACTTCGAACTTGTAAGCTCATGGCTTCTCCTAAGAGGGCTTATAACTAGTAAGCCCGACTATAACGCTCTAGTGGTGCAGTGGGGTTGAAACTCTACATTGAAGATCTCACCTTCAAATACGCACAGAGCAACACCTACATATTCGACTCGTTTAACCATGTCTTCGAGGGCCCACGACTCCACATAATCCTAGGGCCGAACGGTGTTGGTAAGACGACGCTTTTAAAGCTCATAGCCGGTATCCTAAACCCCCTACGAGGCTTCATAACCCTAGAGGGTGGATCGCTGAGTAAAGGTAGCGTAAGCTATGTACCGCAGGATAACGAGCTCCTCCCATGGCTCTCAGTCTACGCTAACGTTGAACTCCCCCTTAGGATAGCTGGAATTGATGGGAATGAGAGGAGGCTTAGGGTTGTAGAGGCTTTGAAGGCGATGGGAGTTCTAGGTTACGCTAATAGGTATCCCAGGCATTTATCGGGTGGAGAGAGGAAGAGGGTTGCCCTAGCTAGAGCTCTAGCCTCAAACTCTAAGATAGTGCTCCTCGACGAGCCAACTGCAAACCTAGATCCTAGGAGTAGGGAGCTCCTATGGGGTTACCTTAGGAGCCTAGCTAGGGATAGGCTAGTCCTGGTCGTGACACATGATGTTAGTGAAGCTCTACACGAGGACGGCTTAATCCACATACTAGCCGGAAGGCCTGCTAGGGTAGTTGAGGTCTTCGAGGGTGGAGAGGGGGCTTGGAGCAGGCTAAGGAGAGCTATAGACGTGTACTACAAGATCTCCTAGTGGTTGTCACCACGTTAACCCTATTGATAGCCCTATGGCATCTAGCAGCTACTACGTTTAAGAAACCATACCTACCAACGCCGGCTCAGGTCTTAGCAGAACTCTATTGGAGCCTCACAGGTGGGGTGTTGGTTGAGAACACGTTGATAACCCTAAGGAGGGTTGTTACAGCCTTACTAATAGCCTTAGTGCTAGGGCTTCCCTCAGGCCTCATAGCCTCAAGGACGGCTGTTGGTAGGAGTCTCCTAAGGCCCATTATACTAGCCACATACCCCATACCCCATGTAACCCTAATACCAATACTATTCTGGATCCTTGGAGTGGAGTGGAGTAAGATAGCGGTAATAGCGATCATAACATACTACCCGATAGCGTTATCAACAATGGAGTGGGCTACGAGAGCTCCCAGGGAGTACGAGGATCTAGTTAAGAGCATGGGTGGGTCGAGGCTACATGTGATAGTGTACGTTGTAATACCCTACATAATACCAGGGTTGCTGACAGGGCTCAGGATAGCAGTGAGTACAGCCTACGCAGTGGTGTTCATAGCCGAGAGCTTCGTGCTAACAGGAGGGCTTGGAGCACAAATAGAGTATAACTGGTCTAGACTCGATTACCCAGCGTTATACGCATACGTTATCACACTATCAGCCCTGGGGGTGCTATCATACGCTCTAATATGGGCTCTAGAGAAGGCTTATATGAGGAGGTTACTATAGTTGTTAAAACTAGCTTCAAGACCCCATTTAGTCTGACAAGCTTTTAGCTCCCCCTGCTTAAACACAGAACTGGGGAGTTTAAGGTGGAGGGGAGACCGCTAAGGCTTCCTCCTAAGATTAAGGTATTGGAGGCTGCAGGCTCCATAGCCGACGGTAGGGTTAGAGTATTAGAGGATAGGGGCTCGAAGGTGGTAGCAGTCGTAGAGTCTAGCATGGGTGATAGGAGCTATAATGTCGTCATCGAGATTACAGGGCCTAAATCAATAGTAGCAAGTTCTGATGACAATGGGACAAGGTTTAGAGGGTACATAGGCTACCCTATAATCTCGCTGTTAATGATTAAAGGTCTAATCCCCAGAGACCAGGAAGTGGAGGAGGCCTTAAAGGGGATCCCGTGGAGGGTTTTAAACGAACGATACAAATCCTATGAGAGGGTTTTAGAGGAGATCATAGTAAGGGTTAAGGCTACTAGGGGTGAGCGCCTGGTATCGAAGGTGAGAGACTACATGGAGAATGTTATGAACATTCTCTCAAAGTATGAAGTGTATAGTAGGGGTGGTTCTAGCTCTTAGCTTCTAAGCCTCATAATCTTAGGCTTACCCATTATAAGCCAGTATTCCACGCTAACCCCTGGTTTCAGGGAGGCTGCAAGTTCTGGATCCTCCGCTGGTTTCTCTACCTCAAAGGTCTCATAGGACTCCATATCCATGAGTTGAACGGAACCCCCTAAATCCGCTATAACCTGAGCCACCCTCTTCTCGATAACAGGTACCTGAACCTTAGTATCAACAGGAGCCACCAAGGTCTTCTTCTGGCCCGAGAATATGCCTATAGCTACAACATGAGCTTTAGCACTACCATGTTTTCCAGTCTTAGCTGTTGAGTAATCCACAATCCTACAAGGCTCTCCATCTATCACTATGTAACTCCCCTTCTTCAAATCACCTAATGTAGCATATGTGTAACTCACCCAGACCCACCTCCACTAGCATCTCCACTAATGTAGTGGCCTCGGGGATTATTAAGGTTAAATCCTTCCTGAGGCTTGGAAGCAGTCCCTGCCTCCACTGTTACTCGTAGCCTGAGAACCCCCACACCGAGCACTTACGAGATTTAAGGCATGGCGTGCGCGGAGCTCCAAGACCTTCTGGACAGCAAATCCCCTGACGATAGGAGGAGAGTGTGGAATCTAGTGGGAACCCTGTGACATTAGAGCTCGACAGGAACCCATGGGGCTCGGGGAAGCCTGTGATCCCAGGGCCTGGGCTTAACCCCGCTAACGGAGATTTCGTTAGCGGAGAACGTGAGCTTAAGAGTGGTGCTGAAGATGGTTTAGCGTAGTTTGGGGGGAGAAATGAGATGACCTGTGGGCGGGGAGGTGACCTTCAAAGTTACCCCTAGACCTCTAGGACTTGAGGCTCTAAACCCCCCTCATTTAAGTTCGTACTAGTTACGATAGCTATTGTATCCGGTTGCACTTGTTTCCTTAAGATTAGCTTGTACTCTCCGACAACATATCTTTCATTGAACTCCTTTTGTGTCATGAAAATTATCTTAGATGGTTTTCTTGACAGCTTGTTTCCACATAGGGGGCAGTGTCCTCCATCATAACCACTTAGAGCTTTAGCTGGTGTTGGGGGCCCACTGAACTTAGTCCTATTGCTACTATCGCCTATAGCGTACCAGTATAGTTTAAATCCACACTTACGGCACACAACAGCTATTATACCGACCCCGTTAACCTCTATGCCCATGGTAAGCCACCTAGGCTCGATAAGCGTAGCCAGACTAGGTAATACCCATGTCTACAGTTTAATAAGCATTAAACCCTCCAATACGCTGTAGTACCCCCTAATATACCCTCGTAACCTGCCATTGAAGGTAATTGAGAAATCCTATGTAAGCCCTCTTAGTTCCTTAGAACAATCGAAGTTGTATACAAGGCCTAAACTTTTAAACCCGGCGTATCCTACTCATATACTCCCTCGTAGCTCTTCACGAGACAGGCACTTAAAAGGTTAACCTATATAGATCTGGTTGCGTGACACTATACCACTATGTTCCTTATCCTCACTAGGTAAACCCCCCTCTCGCTAGACCACGCAGCTTCTACCACGGTATCACCTGGGCCTAGGACACCCTTATCCTCTAATAGCTTGGTAGTCCTCATTAGACCTTCTTCGTAGCTAGTATCACCTACAACTACCGGTTCTGAGGCCCAGAGTAGTCTAACTGTCCTAGCCACCTTCTCGTTTGGAACTCCTACATAGTAGTGCTTCGTGGGCCTGAATGATGCTATCCTCTCAGCGAACCTCCCAGTCTTAGAGTATACGACGAGCGTTGCATTGAGATTTTCCACTAGCTCTACAAGGCCACGAGCTAACCTGTATATCTGGGTCGTAGCTATCGGCCTTTCCACGCTCAAACCCTGCTGAGCTTTAACTATAACCCTGTTCATCCATTGTACGGCTTTAACGGGGTGTTTGCCTATAGCTGTCTCTCCGGTTAGTAGTAGAGCATCTACGGAGAGTCTAACGGCCTCATATATGTCTACAACCTCACTCCTAGTGGGGACAGGCCTTTCAACCATGCTTGAAAGGAACTCTGTAGCTAGGATAACGGGTTTATACAAGGCTCTCGCGGCGCGGACAACATCCCTTTGTATTATCGGGATATCCTCTAGGCTGTAGTGCATTCCTAGGTCGCCGCGAGCTACCACAACCCCGTCGGAGACCTGAGCTATATCCTTAACCCTCCTGACACCAGAGGGGGTCTCAATCTTAGCTAGGACCTTCACATCCTGCCTACCATAATCCCTTAGGATGGACTTGATAAGCTCTATCTGCTCGGGACTCTTAGCATAGCTTACCATAACGTGGCTGAAAGGCCTTTTGGCTATGTACTCTAAGCAAGCTTTATCCTTAGCTGTTATCAGTGGGAGCTCGGGCTCCTTCCCGCTAATCACTACACCCTTCCTGGGCTCAATAACATCACCTTGAATAACCCTTAGCCTCGCTGAGAGACCCTCAACAGATTCCGTTAACAACGAAACCTTCCCATCACCTATGAGGACGACATCACCTTCGCTTAGAACCTCAAAGAACTCTCTATACGGCACGATTACATCGCCACCTGAGTATGCAAACGTTATAGTAGAACCGGGTTGAACCCTGACGGGCTCCGCATTCCCAACCCTAAGCCTAGGCCCCTCTAGATCCGCTACCAAGCCTAGATTTTGTTCGACAACACCCTCAGCCTCGACAAAGGTTGAAACTAGGGATTCCCAGGAGCTTTGATCACCGTGGCTCATGTTTATCCTAAACGCATCAGCACCAGCTCTAGCCATTTGAGCTATAACACTACTGCTGGACGACGAGGGGCCTAGGGTAGCGATAACCTTAACCAGGCTTCTCCTCAATAAGCACACCCTACACGTCCTCTATCTAAGTAGAATTTTTAAACCGGAAGTGTAAAAGGGTATGAGGGGTTAGATTAAGCTTCTAACACTAAGACCTTTAATTAAAGCTTATTAAACTCGGAGGCACCGCGTATACGAGGATCGAGTTTCAACTGGTGTTGGCAGTTGAGCTTAACTTTCGAGGAGGCATCCGCTAAAGCTCAGAGGTTCCTTAAAGAGCTTGAAGCACCGTTTGTTGGTAGGCACGATGAGGCCATGGTTATAACGTTATCTCTTATGTGTGGTGAGCACTCCGTCCTAGTGGGGGAACCTGGTACAGCTAAGAGTGCTATGGTTAGGAGGGCTGCTAGCCTCCTTAACGCTAGGTTTTTCAAGTACCTTTTGACAAAGTATACTGAGCCTAGCGAGCTCTTCGGCCCACTAGATATCAGGGCTTTGAGGAAGGGGGTTTACGCTAGGGTTACCGCGGGTAAGCTTCCTGAGGCTGAGATAGCGTTCCTGGATGAGATATTCAATGCTAGTAGTGCTATACTAAACACGCTCTTAAGCCTTATGATGGAGAGGGTTATATACGATGGCTATGTTGAGCTTAGAACACCACTCTGGAGCCTGTTCGGAGCCTCCAATAGAGTACCTGAGGAGCCTGAGCTGGAAGCACTATATGATAGGTTCCTACTCAGAACCCACGTTAAACCACTAGATCAAGACTACTGGGCTGAACTATTAGAGGCATCGTGGAGGATAGAGGTTGGATCTATCAGCGAGCCTAAACCAATACTGTCAATGGAGGATCTAAAGGCTATAAACAGAACCGTTTTAAAAGTGAACCTGGATAATGTTAAATCAAGCCTCCTAAGACTACTACTAGTACTGGAGGAGAAGGGATTACATGTAACCGATAGGAGGAAGGGTAAGATATTAAAGGTCGTGGCTGCACACGCGCTATTAAACGGTAGAAGTGCTGCTACAGAAGACGACCTAGTAGTACTCAAGTACACAGTACCAAGAGTCTTAGAGGATTTCGAGAAGATACAGGTGATACTCATGGAGGAGCTTAGGACTAAAGAGCGTGTTCTCAGAGAGTTGAACGAGATAAGAACCAATGTTAGAACAGCTGGGATTAAGATAAAGCAGCTAGGACCTTTCGATCCTAGACTCGTAGATCACTATAAGAACTTAAAAGTAGCTAAGAACAAGGTTTTAAGCTTAATAAAGGATTTTGATGACGACGAGGAGATTACCAAGATAGCTAACGAGGTTATAAATGAGATAGACGAGCTCCTAGACGTTATAACAGCTAAGCTTAACGTCTAGGTGAAGGGGTTTGAGCCAAGGTTATAAAATGAGTGTTATCGAAGGCATAGGGGTCATAGACGATGTGAGAAGGTATAGGGGTTCGCGTATCCTCGATCTAGCATCTAAACTCCTAGGTCAAAGCGTACCCAGCATGATGACCCCTGAGCTCGCTGTCGACATATTCTACTCATTCCTACTCCCAGTGCCTAGTGTAGTAGAGGCTCTTGAGAAAAGCAGTGTTGATGATGAGACAGCGTTTAGACTCAACGTTATATCAGCTTTACTCTCAAGCCCGAACATATGGTCTATAAAGCCCTACACCGTGGCTGATAACGTTACAAGCTTCGTGGCCTCAGCCTCCTTCATAGAGAAGCTCGTTAGACTCCTTCAGAGGGGGAGTAGCGGGCAGGGTGAGGGGAGGAGCTGGGAGGGGGGTGGAGAGGAGGTTTTAGACGAGAAGAGGGTTAGCGAGATGGTTAGCAAGGCCTTAGAGCAGGTTGTGAAGGACGTGAAGGTAGCTAAGGATGTTAAGAAGCTTCTAACAGGTCTAGGTGCGGGTAAGGGTTCTGTGCTGGCTTTCGACGAGTCTATGGAGGAGGTTTTGAGGCTTGCTAAGGAGACTGATATATCGAGGGTTCTGGAGAAGATTGAAG
This sequence comes from Acidilobaceae archaeon, assembly GCA_028276165.1. Classification (GTDB taxonomy): domain Archaea; phylum Thermoproteota; class Thermoprotei_A; order Sulfolobales; family Acidilobaceae; genus DSZV01. The sequence goes on along the minus strand of JAPYWV010000021.1, from coordinate 14,166 downwards.
GGCTTAAGCTTCCCGCTACGAGGGCTAGGTATGAGAGGTTCAACCGTGGGTGGATGGATGGTGTGGAGCTTGGAGGTGATCTGGAGAGACTACACTACTCCCAGCTAGCACTCCCTACGCTCTACTTCCTAGCCTCTTTTGCTGACTCCAAGCTTCTGCTATACAGGAAGGTGCTTCCCGCATCCAGAGGGCCTATATACGTCCTCCTCGATAAGAGTGGTAGCATGGTGGGTACGAAGATTGACTGGGCTAGAGCTGTAGCAGTAGCACTACTAAGAAGAGCTGTAGTAGAGGGGAGGGGCTTCTACGCTAGATTCTTCGACTCAATAGCGTACCCCCCGGTGCATGTTAAACCAAACTCTAAGACAGCGGACATCATAAGAACACTCTCATACCTAGCTAGAGTGAAAGCAGGAGGAGGAACGGATATAACAAGAGCGGTGATAACAGCATGCGAGGATATAGAGAAGGAGAGGGGGAAGGTAAGCGACATAATACTAATATCGGATGGAGAGGACAGAATACCACTAGACCTACTATCAAAAACACTTAAAAAAGTAAACGCAAGACTACACACAATAATGGTACAAGGACACAATACATTCCTAAAACACGTATCATACAGGTACATGACCGTGAAGAGGCTAGAGGCAAGAGAGATACTAAAGGTTATAGACTTCGAATAACAAAACGTAGTAATTTCAGCCATCGAAAGCAGGAATAGGTTAAAAATATTATCGCTACCCACAACTACTAGTAGGGGTAGAGGAGCCGGGGTGGCCGAGCGGCCCAAGGCGGCGGGCTCGAGACCCGTTGCCCTCGTGGAGGGCGCGCGGGTTCGAATCCCGCCCCCGGCGCCACGCTAGGTATTACATGTTACATCAATGGTGATATCGTTTAGGTGTTGTGGGTGGACGTAAAGGATTTTAAGCTTGCCTGTGTACCTCTCTAACAGGAGCGGTGGTAAGAGGTGGCGGCCAGGCCTAAGGAGATAACGATAAAGATTAGGAGGAGGACTCCTACTGCTACAACTCTCATAAGGAAGGCTGCTGACGAGCTTAAGAAGGCCGGGTACAAGAAGGTCTTTTTCGACCCTGTTGAGGGGGCTACTGAGGTTAAAGTTGTAGTCCAGCTATCTGCAGGGGCTCCCCCTAAGACTCTAACGTTATACGCTCTCTAACCACTACCCTTGAAACTCCCCATCTTTCCCCCCTCCTTCACTTTAACATTGTTCTTCTGAGGCTTACAGCTACATTTGGGTAGTCTGTCGCTATCCCGTCAACGCCTCTTTCTACGAGTTCTCTCATTAACGTGATGTCGTTCACAGTCCATGCTACCACTTTGAGCCTTAGTCTATGAGCAAACTCTACAGCCTTCCCTGTTGCTAGGTTGTACCTTGGTAGTACTATTCTACATCTCAGCTTAGCACATTCCACTATCTTACCCGGTGGTTTGAAGTACAGTATTCCTGTCGTAATCCCATAGTTAGAAGCTTCAGCTAAGGCTTCCTCGTGGAAGCTTATGATGGCAATCCACTCTTGAGCTTTAAGTTTTCTAATTAAGCTAACTAGTATCCCCGTGTCACTAGGGTTCTTGACCTCTAGGAACAAGCCTATCCTCCCGGTGGCATGCTCTACAAGCTCCTGTATTGTTGGTACCTCCTCCCCACCTACCCTCCTCGACTTTAAATCCTCTAACTTCATCGACCTCACGTTGGCCCTCGAACCATCATCGAATGTGACTATTTCATCGTGCGATGCTATGGGGATTCCATCAGATGTAACTTGGACGTCGAACTCCGCTATGTCAGCTCCAACCCTTATAGCCTCCTCTAACGCCTTCAAGCTATTCTCTCTAGCTAACCCCGCCGTCCCCCTATGCCCTATTACCGCGAATGGTTTTATTGATAGAAGCTCTAGTATCTTCACCTAGGTACACCCGCGTACCTTGCTAGCTCTGGTGGGGTTTTGAGTGCTATGGCCAGAGCTCCGTATAGAACGCTGTCCTCCCCGAAGGTCGCATCCTTAAGCTCTGGTGGTTCTAGTAGGCTATACTCTCTAATGTACCTTCTAACACCCTCCAATATCAAGTCCTTGTTCTTGAGGAATATGCTACCACCTAGGAATACAACTTGGGGGTCGTATGCTGCAACTACGCTAGCCAACCCTGCAGCGTGAACCCTGTTTATATAGTCTACGAGCTTTAACGCGAAGACATCACCGCTCCTCGCTAGGCTGTAGAGGGCCTCCGGGGTTAAGGTGCCTTCTACTGCAAGCCTCCAAGCCCTACTATCACCACCCCACTCCAGAGCTTTAACATAAGCTAGCCTAGGTATGTTAGCACCACTACCCAAGGCCTCCCAGTGGCCGAGACCACCACAACCACACCTAACACCACTATCCAGGTCGACGACAACATGGCCAGCTTCATGGGAGTTACCTCTCCTACCAACTAGGAGCCTCCCATCGACAACGATACCAACGCCAACACCGGTGCTAATGGTAACGTATGCAACCTCACTCAACCCCCTACCCCCGCCTAGGACAAACTCACCCCAAACAGCTGCAACACAATCATTAGCTATTACGACAGGCTTCCTGAAGAGCTCTACAAGAGGATCCCTAAGAGCAAAACTCCTAAGAGGATTATTAGGGGTACCGATAACCCACCCCTTCTCAAGATCCAAGGGCCCAATACTAGCAACACCAATAACGTCGAAAGAGAACCTGGAAGCAATACCAGCAATAGCCCTAACAACAGAAAGGCTATCACCAACCCTTGGAGTATCAACTTCAACCCTCTCAACCATAACAGTACCATCAAATAAGGCAACTCTAAGCCTCGAAGCACCAACATCTACAGCTAAAACCTTCAAAACCCTCAACCCCACATACTAGATTCCAATTCAAACCTTAAGGTTACCTTTATCCAATCACGATAATGATAGGGTTAGTCGTACGGAAGGCCTGCTCTTGTATAACGTTTTATCCGGTAAGCCGGCTTCCTTGAAGGCCCTAGCTCTGTTGAGGCAACTCTCGCACTTACCACAATGTGCCTCTCCGCTTAGGTAGCAACTCCACGTCTCGTATACGAGGTCTCCTACCAGCTTGTAACACTCCCTGATGTTGTCAGCCTTCCCCAAGCCCTCCCTTGAGGGGCTCCATATTTCAACCCCCCTCTCAGCCCTGAAATGGCAGATGTTGAAGGCTGCTTGTAGCACCTCTATACACTCAGGCGAGCAATCAGGATACAGGGGTTCCCACGTGTCAGGCCTGGGCATTACATCATTGTAGTGTGCCCCGTAGATAACATACGTTTTAACTCCATGCATTTGCCTTAAGGTGAAGGCGTACGCTACTGCTATGGAGAGCATTACAACGTTCCTTATGGGGACCACCACAGTAGGCTTATACTCCTCCTCTACACCAACACTCTCATCAGTCAGCTGTGTACCGCGCCACAGCTCTCTAAGGAAGCCCACGTCAACAAGCTTATGCTCCAAGACCCTCCCCCAGCCTTTAGCCATAGCCATCTTGTCGAGCTCCCTCACCAACCTAAAGGCAACCTCGACTTCCTTAACACCCTTCTGACCATAGTTGAACGTTAGGACGTGGGCATCGCACCCCCTGGAGAGCCACCTGGCAAGGTAGCAGAAGCTATCGGGCCCTCCACTAACAATAGCTATGATTCTACATCGTCTCAACTCTACACCCACGAAAGCTCACCTTGACCCCCATGGATTCCTACCCCCTATTGGGATAGCAGAGGTTAAAAGACTGAAGCTCTAAGCCCTTGAGGAGCGCGCACACGGTAGGATTGCTTCTAGAGCTACCTTTAAAGCCCGTGGGATTCTCGCCCTCAAAATATGACGAAGTTGAAGCTTCCAACAATGAGGCTTTTGGACAGAGGATCTCTTAACACTTCACCGCCTTAAGCTCTTAATGCTCTAGATAGACTTAGAGTACCCTACACTTTAGAGGCTTAGCTCGAGTGCGTCCGGCTCTAAACAGAGGGTCTAACCCCTTAGCGAGGTAATGGTGTTTAACATTAAAAGCCTAGTGTGCTCTCCGGCTTACAGCTTTTTTAATTTCATCAATTACATCCCTAACCTTCTTAATTGCGTATTTAACCTCTTCAGGATCGTATACACCTTCATAAAACGCCTCATCATGCAACGTCCTCATTAGATCACTGTAAATAGCTCTTAGATCCTCTCTTCCCAGCTCTCTGAGAAACCTCCTCCTATCACTATGGGATCGTGGTGTTAAACCAGCCCTTGATACTATGAACCCGTTCACGGCTATAACTAGAGCTAGGAAGGCCTTGTCCGCAGCATTTCTATACAATAGAATATCTTTAGTCTCTAGAGCTCTTCTAAACTCTTCCTCAGCGTATCCTAGTATTTCCTCCGCTAAAACTAGCATGCTATCTACACCTCCTTCAGCCATATAAGGTTCCCCCTAGTGGTACGTTCTAGTGTGGCTTAAAGAGAGGTATGTATTGCAGATTACCTTCCTTAAGATCGTTCACGCTGCCTTGTATCCTTTCTCTGTCCTCTTCAGGATCCCCTTCTTCACCAGCCTCTCAAGTGCTAGCCTCCAGTATTCCCCTAGCTCTGCTGGGTGTATACCGTACCATTCTATGAAGAGGTTCTTTAGCTCCTCCTCCGAGAGCTCCACCCCCTTTGCTCTCTCGTCCTCCCTGTATATCCTTGCTATGAACTGGCTTACATCCTCTAGCCTCGTCCAGGGGTACTGGAACCATACCCATTCCTTGACTTCTATCAGGTAGTAGTCTGGTTTGATCTTGGCCACCGGGCTTATCCACTGCATTGCAGCTATCCTGAGCTCCTTCGGCCTCCACTCTCTCGTTATGAACTCTCGGGCTAGTATCAGGCTCTCCCCTGTATCCACTATGTCGTCTACGAGTAGTAACTTCTTATCCGACATATCAAGCTTGTAAGGGTACCTTAGTATGGCCCTCTCAGCTACTATAGCTGCTTCAACCCAGTGCTGGCTTTGAATGCTTATGAGATCTGTTACATCTAGGAAGTCGCATAGAAGCCTAGCTGGCACATAGCCTCCACGAGCTACAGCTACTATAACGTCGGGTTTCCAACCCGAATCCTCTATTAGCCTAGCGAGCCTCATAGTCCAATCCACTATCTCCTCCCAGGATACGAGTTTAACTCTAACCTTGACCAACCTCTAACACCCTAACTCCCATGAGGGGTGGCTGGATTAATACTATTCTGTAATCAACACCATGTCATATTATTGATGTGCGTAAATCAACATTACTAGCTTTTAAGACCGTTAGAGTGAGTTAGAGAACACGGGTTGTCTTTGTGATCGTGATAGCTGTTACAGGTATGCCTGGTAGTGGTAAGAGTACCGTTGCTAGGGTTATAGCTAGGAGGCTAGGTTACCCACTACTAGTGATGGGTGATGTTGTTAGAGAGGAGGTTGCAAGGAGGGGTTTGGAGCTTACAGTACACAACATAGAGGAGGTTGCAAGGAGGCTTAGAGAGCTTAGAGGGCCTGGGGCTATTGCAGAGCTTATTGTGGAGAAGGCTAGAGCTCTCAACACTCAAGGGGTTGTCGTGGATGGCGTTAGAAGTCTCGATGAGGTTAAAGTGCTCTCAAGTCTTGGTAGGGTCTACATAGTAGCTGTACACTCACCTCCAAACCTTAGATTCCAGAGGATGATCTCTAGGAGGAGAGAGGGTGATGTGAGTGGCTCTGAGGAGTTTAGGTTTAGAGATGAGGCTAACCTAAGGCTTGGTATTGGGGATGTCATAGCTCTAGCTGACTACATGATAGTTAATAACTCAACGTTAGAGAAACTAGTAGAGGAGGCTGAGAGGGTAGCTGGTGAGATTGAAAATGAAGCTAGAGGTTGTAGTGGAGACCGAGATCAGGCCGACTGAGGATGAAGAGAGGGTGTTAAGAGCTGTAACTAACATCTTTGACGCGGAAAAGGTGGAAATCATCGACTCCGGTACATCCAGAATCCTAGTGGCATCGTCTAATAGCATTTCAAGCCTTTTGAAGCTACATAGGGCTTTTAGAGCTGAAAGGATACTTGATACGGCTAGAAGCGTGTTGAAGAGGGGAGTTAGGGGGTCGACGATAGTATTCCATTTACACAAGCAGGCAGCATACATGGGTAGGGTGAGCTTCGTTGATGGCGATCACGAGTCACCACTTGGAGCGATAAGAGTTACCATACACTACAGCAACCCGGAGGATATCATAGATTGGCTGGCACCACCAACATCTAAGGGGAAGCCGTTGTGGGAGAAGGAGATGCCAGCATAGTCCTGGGGAGCTTAGAAACCTCACTATACACCATGCCCCTTGCTATGGAATGTAACACTAGTAGTGTTGAGGCTACCATTAGGGATATTAGGACGGCTGTGAGGATTAAAGTTGCATCCTGTGGTCTGTAGCTGATGTAGGTAAGAGTGTAGAGTAGCTGTAGGGCGATCGCCCCCAGTATTATTAGGTGCGCGTTACTACGTAGTGTTAGCAGTAGGCCCCCTATACTTACGCCAATTGATAGTATCGATAGTATCGATGGTAGTAGGAGGTCTAGTCTCATAGCATTTACCGTTAACAGCATCCCCACGCCTATCACTATAACTGCTGACACGAGCCTACCTAGGATTAGGTGCACATAGGCTATCGATGTACGAGCTTCAAGTGGTTTAAGCACCCTATCTAACTCCATGTATACATCGATGACAGTAGCTATATCACCATCCTCAACACCCCTAAGTAGCTTGATGGTATAGGCTTTCATGTAACCTTCAAGCTTTAACCCAAGGATTGAGGTTCTACCAAGGAGCCTCTCAACCCTCCATGTGAGCCCGTTCAAACGGCTATGAGCAACCCTCCAACCCTCATCCAATCTAGCCCTCTCATAGGCTAATGCTAAGGCCTTATAGAGCTCTGGCACCTCGTAGACCAAACACGCCACCTCACAGTCTGAAAGGCCTCGGTAGTAGGCTTGAAAGAGTGAGGCTATCACATACACCATTAGCCTTGGCAACGTAGATTCTCAGACTACCATCATCGAACTCAGATAGAGATTGAAGGCAGGCACCACAAGGTACTGGGGGATTGGGGCCTTTAGAGTATACGAGGAGCTCCTTAAACCTCCTCGACCCACCTGTTATAGCGTTAAAGAGAGCAACCCTCTCAGCGCAAACAGTCAAACCGTAGGAGGAGTTCTCAACATTAACACCAACGTAAGCCCTACCATACTCATCCCTTAGGACGGCGACAACCTTATAGCCCGAGTAGGGGGCGTAAGCATTATCAACGTAGGCTAAAGCTAGTGAGAGCAGATCCTCTGGGCACCTAGCCTCCAAAACCTCCACCTCTTAACACTCTCGCATGCATCAAACCTAATAGCTTTAGCATCAACGTCCAACAACCATAGTGTATCATAGCATTAAGGATTACAAGGATATAGGGCTCCAATCATTACACAAGAGCGATTATAGAGTGTGTATTTTTAAAGCTTAGTGCTTAGCTATACAGCCTGGGGTCTAATGGATGTTAAGAGCGTTTGCGCTAAGCCTACTACTCCTGCTACCAATGGCGTCAGTGCCTGTAGCCTCTAGCTCTCAGCCTAACGCGGTAGATGTTCTAGAGAACAGGCATACCCCTGGGTTCCCTGGTATCCTGAACATTACGAGCATAGGCGATCTGCTTAGCGTATCCTCTCCTGATGTACGTAAAGCTCTTGAGAAGCTACTACAATGCAATACCCTTGAGTGCATAGAGGAGGACGAGTTCACTGCCAACATTCTAAAGTCGATCCTCCACAACTCCACAGGAGTAGATATAACCAGGCTAAGAGCCTTAAGTGATAGCCGGTTACTAGACATGATTGACGATAGCGGTATAAGGAGTCTACTAGAATCCCTTAATAGGACGGGTAACGTCGGCCCATTGGAGGTTGATAGGTTGGTTAACGAGCTGGAGAGTGCTAGGAGTAAGGGGTCTATATCACCTCAAGCTTACATGGCTGCATTAGAGCTGCTAAGGAGGATACTTGAGAGGAGCGGTAATCCACAGGGTGAGGTTATTGAGAGAAGGCAGGTTGAGGCTATAAGAGAGGCTCTCGTTGAAGCCTCTAGGAGGGGTCTTCTCTCAGAGCTTCTTGAGAGGATTAGCGGGCTCTATAGGGAGTCTCAGAGGTGGAACTCTAGCTTTAATAGCCAGAGGGGGGTTTTTGCTGTTGAAAGCCCTAAGGTTGGGTTCGAGTTGCCCAGTGTGTCACCAAGCATACTAGTGTTAATCCTGCTAGCTAGTCTGGCAACAATAGCGCTCTTTAGCTCTCAGAGGTTAGGAGTTCTCATAGCCGGTATGGCGAGATGGAGGAAGGGTGAGGATGCGGAGTTCAGGGATATTCCGCTAATCCCCAGGCTTTACTGGAGTGGTGTGAGGCTTGTTGAGAGGGTGGGTGGTGCAAGGATGGATGCTTCTACCACGCATAGAGAGTTCTTGGCTAGGATTGAGGGTAAGGTGGGTGAGCTTGAAAGACCGTTTAAGGGTCTAACTTTAAGCTATGAGCTCTATCGCTACGCAGGCCTCTCCGGGAGGGATGTGGAGGAGCAGGCTCTAAGATACTATGAAGACTTGGAGAAGGCGAGTAGGGTGAGGGGTTCTTGATAGCGAAGGTTGTAGAGAAGGCTAGCAGTATCCTTGTTGAAAGGGATAACGAGATTAAATTGATACTAGCATCACTACTAGCGAGGGGCCACATACTCCTAGAGGGTGTTCCAGGTGTTGCTAAGACATACACAGCTAAGACCGTAGCGTCACTACTAAGTCTTAGTTTTAAGAGGATACAGATGACACCAGATCTTCTACCTAGCGATGTGACCGGGGGTTTTGTGTATGATCAGAAGACGGGGGAGTTTAAGCTTAGAAAGGGGCCTATATTCACTAACATACTCTTAGTTGACGAGATTAACAGAGCATCCCCTAGGACTCAATCAGCACTCCTAGAGGCCATGCAGGAGAGGCAGGTCACTATAGAGGGTGTGACAATGCCATTAGAGGAGCCCTTCATGGTTATAGCAACGCAGAATCCGATAGAGTTTGAGGGCGTATTCCCGCTACCCGAGGCTCAGCTAGATAGGTTCATAGCCAGGGTGCCTGTAGGCTACCCTTCAACCAAGGGGTTCATCGAGATCCTGAGGAGAGCTGATGAGATAGAAGAGGCTATAGCCAACCTTACCCCGATGGTAAGCAGAGAGGATGTTCTAAATGCTATAAAGGAGGCTTCAAGGGTTAGAGTTGAAGACTCCCTATACGAGTATATTGCCAGGATAGTTGAAGAGTCTAGGAGACATCCAGCTGTTAAGCTAGGGGGCTCCCCTAGGGCTGGGATAGCCATAGTTAGGCTCGCTAAGGCGTGGGCTTACATAGAGGGTAGGGGTTACGTTATACCAGATGATGTTAAAGCTGTAGCTATACCAGCCCTAGCTCATAGGATAATATTGAACCCAGAGTATGAGGTTGAGGGGGTGAAACCGGAGGCTGTAATCAAGGAGATTCTCGGCAGAGTCCCAGTACCAAGACCGTAGGTGGACCGCCATGGCCAGGTTTAGAGTTAGCGAGGAGGCTAGGTGGATGGTGTACCTAGGGCTCTCACTAGTACTCCTAGCGGCTTCTGGCCTATTCCTACTATGGTCTGTGGGGTATATGGAGAGAGGATCTATAGCCACATCGCTCCTCTCAGCACTAATAGGGTTTACACTACTCTCAAGCTCACTCTACACCCTGCGACTCTCAGCCTACGTGTACAGTCTAAGTAGAGGTGTTGAGGGTGAGGGAAAGCAGAGGTAAGGAGGTTCTAGTACCGGGGCTCCTGTTACTAGCCCTAGCAGTTATAGGCTTGGTAGCATTGCTAGAAATGGGACCCCTCCAGATCCTAACAGCGCCGGGAGCATATCCAGGTAATAACGGCCCCCTTGGAACATCTATCCTCTATCAGAAGCTTAGAGAGAATTACACGGTGATCCCTGTAACAAGCTGGAGTCACATAAGGCAGACTTTAAACCCATGTAATCTAAGTGTAGTAACCATCATAGTATCCCCTGAGACTTCCTACACAGATGAAGATCTAGAGTCGATAAACCACCTGAAAGGCTCCTGTAAGAAGTTCGGCCTCCTCATAGCAGACGAGGGTGTAGAATCCAATAGAGTTCTAGAGAGCATAGGCTCTAAGGTGAGGATTTCAGGTGCAATACTACAACCCCACATCCTAGTAGCTAACCTGAGTACACCATGGGGTTGGAGTGGGAGAGTCTTACTGGATAAGGCTTCACGAGTTAACGTTTTACAACCTTCAGGTGATGTGATACCCATAGGGTTTGTAGAGATCCTAGCAACCCCGGTAGCTGTAGCATACTATGAGAACGTTAATGGAGTTGAGGTTGTTGTTGTAGGGGATGGATCCATATTCCTAAACCAAGTTTTAGACTCTAACATAGGGGAGTATCCTTTAAGCTTCATAAGATCGACTGTAGCACACTTATGCGGCGAGCTCGGCAACTGCATAGTCCTAATGGAGGCCTCCAAGTACATAGGCCTAGATCCTATTGAGGTTTTAAGAAGCGGTGATAAGAGAGTTCTAGGTTTACTTAACATGGTTGACCTAGTGTTATCTCTTATAGCTAGGCTAGTTCACCCCTCAACATGGCTACCCCCGCTTCTGAACATGGTAAACCATAGCATTAGGAGCCTTGTAGAGCTAAACCCCTATTTTAAAGGGCTTATTGTAGTCGTTGGCGCCGTCATAGTAATGCTAGTAGTACCTAGGGAGAGAAGGGTTAAGGACGCTATGCTCGAGGATGTAGCTGAGATAGACTGGTATGGTTTCGGAGAGTTTAGAAGGCACCTTGTATCCCATGGTGCTAAGCTTACTAAGCAGGATTTCATAACCCTATATGATATGGTTAACACCATACTTAGATCTACCACGGGCTCCACCCTGGAAGATCCACAGCTCCCATCTGTTCTTGAAACTATAGGTGTTAGTAGAGGTGAAGCTGAGACCTTTAGAGGATTCATGGTTAAATACTATAGGAGGGCTACCGGGAAAACCCTATGGCCTCCACTGGTTATGTGGGGTAGGATTACCAGGAAAGCTATAATGATGTGTGAGAAGATACTAGAACCTCTGGGGGCATCAATTACCAGGCCTTCGAAGCTTGAGCTTATAGCTGAGAGAGGTTTGAGGTCGAGTGGAGGTAGTTAGAGCTACAAGGAGGCTACTAGCCCTACTCCTAGTCGGGGGTTTGCTCATATCACTAGATGTAGTAGGGGTGGCTAGGACGGGAGCTCTAGGTATGGCTATTGTAATCTCAATCCTGGCTCTTAGGGTCTATACATCCCTAGCTCAGACAGCACTTGCAACATGTAGGGTTAGAGGCTCCTATAAGGGGTTTGTTGAGGGTGGGGATGTAGATGTCGAGTACGAGGTGTGCAATGACAGCATCATACCAATAGCTTTTGTGGAGTTCTCCCTAAGCTATCCACAGTATCTGAGGATGTCAAAGGGATCTAGGGGTGGCTTGATAGCCATCCCGCCTAGGGGGTGTATTGAGTATAGGGTTTCCTTCAAAGGGAGGGTTGGACTCCACAGGATAGGGCCTTTGAGAGCGGTCCTCAGAGACCCTCTAGGTCTCTATAGGGGTGTAGAGTTAAACCTGGGGCATGTAATGGAGGTTAGGGTTAGACCTCGTGTAAGCGAGAGGTTGGTGAGAGCTCTACTCCAAGCTAGTAGGGCATCCGGGATATCGAGGTCTAGGAGGCCTGGTGAAGGTGTTGAGTTCTACTCGGTTAGGGACTATAGGCAGGGTGATGAGCTTAGAAGGGTTTTCTGGAAAGCCCTAGCTCGGGGGAAGCTTGCTGTAAAGGAGTTTGAGAGTGAGACCTCAGCATACATACTATTCATCCTAGCCCTTGACGAGACAACGCTGTACGGCCCCTACCTGGAAACACCATTAGAGCACGCCTCCAGGATACTAGCTACCATTGCTGATTACGCTTCGAGAAGAGGTGATAACATAGCACTTCTAATCATGGGACCTGGTGTGCTTGAGGGAACGAGGTTTAGGAGAGGGAGGCGTGGCTACGTGGAGGTATTAAATCTCCTCACGTCAATAGATTACGAGAAGCACATACTAAGAACGGGTCCCGAGGCTAAAGCTATGATAGGTGATGGGGCTAAGATAGTCAAGTATATCAAATCCATGTGCCCACGGGAGAGGATAAACGTTATAATCCTAACACCTGCTAGTGAGAAGACGATAAACGTTATCAAAAACCTAACACCATTGAGGAACATGGGATTTTCATTGAATACCTTCATATTAATACCTCAACTCTACGGCCTTACAAAGCTCAGCCCCCTCGAGGTAGCAGTATATAGGCTAAAAGTATACAATGATATTAAGAGAGCCTATGATAAGGCTAGGGAGCTGAGATCCAATGGTATAAAAACTGTTATAGTAACCCCATGGGAGACCCCATCGAGGATTATGGCGACGCTTAACTCTATATAATAGCTCATGATAATAGTGTATTTAAATACCTACATGGTATTAGATACGGGGGTTAGCAGGAGTGCTGAGTTCTGTACACTCGATAGACTTACCTAGGAAGATTGTTGTTGGTAAGGGTGTTCTCAGTAAGATTGGTGGGTATCTATCCTCACTTTATGGTAGTGGCAGGGGTGTTCTTGTTGTTACAGGCCCTAATATTGTTAACCACTATTATGATATCATGAGGGGTAGCTTGGAGGAGGCTGGTTTCAATGTTTGGGTTACTGTTGTCAGGGAGCCGCACATAGATGTTGCTTTAAGGGTTGCAGAGGAGAGTAGCCTTGATAGAGTTGATGTTATCGTTGGGTTTGGTGGTGGTAAGTCTATAGATGTTGCTAAGTACGCTTCCAAGGTTGCAGGTAAGCCTTTTGTCAGCGTGCCTACGGTGGCTAGCCATGATGGTATAACATCGCCTTACGCTAGCCTTAGGGGTTTCGATAAGCCTATATCGAGGCTCGCTAAGCCCCCTGACGCCATAGTGATTGATGTAGATGTGATAGCCTCAGCCCCCCGTAGGTACAATATAGCTGGGTTCGGGGATCTTATTGGTAAGTTCACAGCCGTTAGGGATTGGAAGCTCGCTAGCATGATCAAGGGGGAGTATTATGGCGAGTATGCAGCAAGCCTAGCCTTGATGAGCGCTAGGCATGTTAGTAGCTATTACAAGGAGATAGCCTCTGGAAGTGAGGAGGGCTACAGGATCCTCCTAGAGGCACTCGTTAGTAGTGGGGTCTCCATGTGCATAGCTGGTAGCACTAGGCCTGCAAGCGGCTCAGAACACCTCTTCGCCCACGCTCTAACAATGATCGCTAAAAACCCACCCCTCCATGGGGAGGCTGTGGGGGTTGGAACGATTATAATGGCTAGCTTGCACAGGCTTAACTGGAGGTGGATAAGGAAGCTACTTAAAGCAGTAGGGGCACCGACAACAGCTAGAGAGCTTGGTGTATCAGACGAGGAGGTTGTCAGAGCTCTAAGCATAGCACCAACAATAAGACCTGAGAGGTACACCATACTAGGTGAGAAGCAACTAGACTACGATGTAGCGTACAAGCTTGCTAGAAGTGTTGGCGTGATAGGAGATTGAAGGGTTTCGAGGAGCTAGACAGCATAATCTTCAGCCCCTACGTTTACGATAAGAACGTGCTAGAGCTCTCCAGAAGGTATGGGTATGAGCCTAGCATAGTGTACAGGTACGTTGAAACCCTAGGATACCAGGGGGCCGTGGAGCTCCTTGAAGCTAATGAGAGACCGTTACCTGAGACTATAAGGTGTAACGACTACCTAATAGACTGCAACGTCCTGAAGTCTAGACTTGAGGGTAAGGGGTTTAAGCTTAGAGAGCTACCCTTAGCCCCCCACGGCTTCGAGGTACTAGAGGCTCCCATTTCCGTAGGGGCTACGCACGAGTACCTTCAAGGCTACTACTACATACAAGATCCAGGCTCCATGATGGTAGTTTACATGCTAGACCCTAAGCCGGGGGAGCTCATAATAGATATGGCTGCTGCACCCGGGGGGAAGGCTACACAGATACT
>JAPYWV010000018.1 GCA_028276165.1 Acidilobaceae archaeon | reverse complement strand
TAGCATGAAGCCGTTATCTGTTACAGAGACCCTAACAGGTGCTAGAACCATATCTGATAGTATGCTAGCATAGGCTCTAGACAGCGTATCGTTAACCCTCCTCCCGTACAGGGTGTGGAATACGAGATTCCAGCCCTCATCGTAGAAGTACTCGACTAGTATGAGATCATCCCCTGGAACCTCCCCAACGTAGAGGAGCTGCTCTCTAATATAGTCTATTATGGCTTTAGCCGCCTCCACCTGTAGCCTGTAATCTTTCACCAGGAGCTCTAAAGCCTCATCAACCCTACCCTCCGCTATCATCGATGCTAGCATCCTCCTAAACCTCCCAACTCTTAGAGCACTATCGAAGCTTAATGGTAGCATTTCGCTAAACCAGCTTGGAACGGTAGGTCTAGCTCCATCAGCAGGCTCCACTAGGACCTTTAAACCCTCACTTCTTATGAACTTGAAGGTCCTACCACCTAGAACGAAGATATCCCCTGGCTCGAGTATCTCTACGAACTCCTCCTCAAGGTTCCCCACATACCTCCCATGTACCGTTAGTACCACCATTTTAGACTCGTCGGGTATGACGCCTGAGTTCAACTGGTATATCATCCTAGCACCCCTCTTCCTACCGAAGACCCCCTCCTCTACGTCGAACCAGATCTTAGAGTAGACCCCCTCGCTTTCAAGCTCATACCTACCTGATAGGTATTTGAGAACCTCTAGGAGCTCCTCCTTTGAGAGGTTCCTGTAGTTATAAGCTCTCCTTATCAACCTCAATGCTTCATCCACACTCCACCTCCTCTCCACTGACATGCCGACGATGTGCTGTGCTAGTACGTCGAGCGGCTTCTCCGGTATCCTAACAGAGTCTATGAACCTATCCATTGCCAGCTTAGCTAGTACAGCGCACTCGACCAGGTCATCCCTGTCTACAACGATAATCCTACCTTTGCTAACCTCGCTAATCCTATGCCCAGCTCTACCAACCCTCTGTAGTAGACGTGTTGTACTCTTAGGGCTTCCCAGTAGGACGACGAGGTCTATGTAGCCTATGTCTATACCGAGCTCCAGGCTCGTACTTGAAACTACAACCTTAAGCTCCCCCCTCTTAAGCTTCTCTTCAACCTCAAGCCTTAGATCCCTTGATATACTGGAATGGTGGGCTTCAATCTTATCCATGTCAACCAGTTGCTCCCTAGACAGGATCCTCTTAAGCTTGAAGACAACCCTCTCGGTAGCACTCCTAGTGTTAGTGAATATAAGCGTTGTCCTATACTCTTTAACAAGCTCAGCTAGCTTAACGTATATCGACTCGTTTATGACATCCGGGGGGTCCCTCACTATATCTACATCGGGCACTACAACCCTTATGTCCATGGGCTTAGCGAACCTCGCATCAACGATATCAACAGGCCTGGGCGTCCCGTCATCCTGGTAGCCGCCTAGAAATCTGGCTACAACCTCTAGTGGGGCTACGGTGGCTGATAGCCCTATCCTTTGAAGCGGTCTACCACCATTAGATTGGACTAGGTGCTCCAGCCTCTCAATGCTAAGCATCAAGTGCGCCCCCCTCTTACTCGATGCTAGATCGTGTATCTCGTCGACAACAACCCACCTAACCCTTGAGAGCTTCTCCCTAAACCTCGGGGCGACAAGGCTGATAGCTAGGCTTTCAGGCGTTGTTATCAGAATATGCGGGGGGCTCCTGACCATCTTCTGCTTCTCATAACTACTAGTATCACTAGTCCTAACAGCAACCCTAATCTCGGGGAGGGTGTAACCCATACCCTCGGCAACCTCTCTAATCTCCCTTATAGGCTCGAGGAGGTTCCTCCTCATATCATTATTAAGGGCCCTGAGGGGGCTCACGTAGACAACGTAGACGTAGTCCTCAAGAGAGCCCCCCTCCTCCCATATAGCGTAAAGCTCGTCCAAAACCCCCAGGAATGCAGCTAAAGTCTTACCAGTACCCGTGGGGGACGATATGAGCACATTCCTACCAGACTTGATGAGAGGGATAGCCTGCCTCTGAGGCTCGGTGAAGGACCCGTATTTAGCCTTAAACCAGCTAGCAACATAGGGTCTCAGTAGCCTTAACACATCTTCATCGCTATAGCTACCTACCAGCTCCTTACACCTTACACTAAACTGTAGATGTTTTGAGACCTATAAGGTTGAAAACGTATAGTTGCATAGCCTCGCACATATGCTGGTTCTGTTAAAGTACTATCGGTTGGAGTACTAGATTAGTTTGAGGTCTACGGCCTCTCAGAAGCCACCCCGATCTAGTTTTGATCCTCTAATAGTATTCTAGGAGTTTCGGTCTAGCCTCCACGCCTAGCTCCTCTAAGCCTCTATACAGCATTTTAAGTGCCTCATAGTCGCTTTTAACGGGTACTGGTGGGTGTTTGAAGTAGAATGCTGAAGCCCACGGTATGCTTCCTCCTAGCTTGTTGTCTTTGAGTATCTTAGCTATCCTCAGCACGTCCACTAGTACGGCTGTCGCCATCGCCTTATCATCTACCTTCAGTTTAACCTCTATCTCTACATCGCTTCCAGCGAACGCTTTTATCCTCATGTACATATGCGATATCTTGGTGTTCCCCAGGAATGGTATGTAGCCGCTGGGCCCTGCGTACACCCTCTCCTCCCTTAGTAGAACCTCTGGTTCATCCTGTGTTGATGCAACCGCTAAGGTCTTACTCTCCTTCTTAGTCTTCAACCTCTCCAGGGCTAGCATGTTCTTGAAGTCGGTGTTGCCCCCTATGTTAAGCTGGTATGTCTCCACGAGCTTAGCCCCCCTCATGCGGGCTAGGCTTGCTAGAGCCCTATGGACTATTGTTGAGCCAAGCTGACCTTTAATATCATCCCCTAGTATGGGGGCCCTGTTCTCCAAAGCTAACTCCACGATACTATCCGTGGGGGAGCTGGCTATGAAGACTGGGATTGCGTTCACGAAAGCAACCCCGGCTCTAGCTGCAACCCTAGCGTAGAACCTTGTGGCATCCTCGCTACCAACTGGGAGTAGGTTGACTAGGACATCGACCCCAGCATCTAGAACCTCCCTTACAAGCTCATCCTCTGAAGGCTCTGGTAGCTTAGCTGGTTTAAAGTCGTCTACCATATGTGGTGCTACGCCATCCAAAATCCTCCCCATCCTAACGGTTACACCAAGCCTTGGTATGTTTACAAACTTCCTCACCATGTTGGGGTACGCTAGTATGGCCTCTGAGAGATCTCTTCCAACCTTCTCGCTAGAAACATCTACTGCGTAAACGAACCTCAAATCCCTGATATCGTAGCCTCCGATAACCTCGTGTATGAGGCCCTCGTTGGAGTCTATGGCTTTGTAGTACTCGACACTTTGAACAAGCATGGAGGCTATGTTACCCACACCTATAATACCGACCCTGATGTCCCCCAAACCAAACCCCATTTTACAACCGTAAATATTCGGGGTATTTAAGCTTTATGCCCGTAAATACAGTAGGGTGCTCCTTTGAGCGAAGACGTGCTAACAACAAAGGCCCTACAGAGGCTAAAGAGGAAGGTGACAGTAGAGAACCTGTGGATGTACATAATAAGGATACTCGAGAAATACGGCCCCCTGAAGGCCTATGAGATAAAGAAGAAGTTAGCAGAAGAGTATGGAATAAAACCTGCAACAATAACAGTCTACATCGTAGTCTACAAGATGAGGAGGGAAAAACTACTAGAGACCGTGGAAGTTGGAGGAGAGACCCTGTATAAACCCTCGGAGAAAGGGTTAATGGCGTTAAAAGAGGCAAAGTCCATCCTAGACTGGGTTAGAAAAGCGCTAGAGTAGAAGACAATCACATTAATAGCAGGGTTCAGAAGCCATTAGGGATCCTCAGATCCATTGCTGTTTTTGCCTAGGAGGGTGTACAGTAGACGGGGAGCGTTCTCCAGTAACACTGTGCATTCTGCCTCCTATGCCCTAGTTGTACTATTAAGCCATCTGGTCTAGGTGTTCGCAGTGAGGATTAATGCCATCTATAACGGCTTGTGCCCTAACTGTGGCGGGCCTATAGGGTATGAGAGGCTTTCTGTCGGGCTACCTTGTGGGGATTGCCTACCGGTTGCTAGGTCTAGTGGGGGGAACGTCCTCCTAGATCTTGAGGAGAGTGGGAGGCTCGCTGGTTTAAAGTGGGTTTTAATGCTCTCTAGGGAGTACGCTTCGTTCTCAGAGTACTTCAGGTCTAAGACTGGCTTGGGTTTATGGAGTGCTCAAGCTAGCTGGGCTAGGAGGCTTCTAAGCCTGGATAGCTTCACCATCATAGCCCCTACTGGTGTTGGTAAGACAACGTTGTTATCTGTATACGCAGCCTACAGGGCTGAGGTTAGCGGCTGGAGGGTACTATACCTGGTCCCCACGGGTAACCTCGCTAGAGAGGTTTACAGGAGGATTAAAGGTTACACCGGTGGCGTCGTCACCTACTACTCCGCAATGCCCGCTAGTGCTAGGGAGGAGGCTTTAAAGGCTATCCGTGATGGCAACTACAGGATCTTGGTTGTTACAACGGGTTTCCTACAGAGGAGGTTCGGGGATCTCATGGCAGGCTTCCCATTCAACCTCATTGTAGTCGATGACGTTGATAGCATGCTCAGGGATGGTAGGAACGTGGATAGAGTGCTAAAACTGCTAGGCTACGACGATGAAACCATAAGGGTAGCCTTGGATCTTGTGAAGACTAGGATTAGGTTCCTTAAATCCTACGCCTCCGGGAGAGAGGACCTATCGAAGGCTCTAGCAGAGAGGGTGGCTTCACTCGAGTCAAGGCTTAGGGAGTTGATTAGAGGGGTTAAGGTAGGACAGCTTATCGTAGCCTCTGCAACAGGGAGGCCTCGTGGGTTGAAGCACCTGGTATTCAAGGAGCTTCTCAACTTCGAGGTTGGAGGTGGGGGGGATTACCTGAGGAACGTTATAGACACTTACACCATCTCCACAGAGCCTGAACGCGAGGTGGTAAGGGTAGCGGGGCAGCTCGGCCCCGGGGGGATTGTCTTTGTAAGCCAGTACATAGGGGTTAAGGCTGTCAATAGGATTGTGGACATGTTGAGAGAAGCTGGGTTGAAGGCTGATAAGGCTGTATCGAGCTCCTGGAAGAGCATTGAAAGGCTTGAGAGGGGGGAGCTAGACGTAATTGTATCCGTAGCTAGCAGGTATGGTGTTACCGTAAGGGGTCTTGACGCACCAAGGGTTGTAAGGTACACAGTATTCCTTGGAGCCCCAGCACGTAGCCTAGGTCTTGAAGAATCCCTCCTCAACCCGAAGAGGCTTCAAAGAGTTCTAATCCACATGAGAGATGAGGGTGTTAGTGAAGCTAGCGAGCTTCTCACCGGACTTCAAAGGCTCATCGAGAGAGTCGAGGACCCGATGGTTATAGCTATGGCGTTACGTAAGGGTGCCCCCGAGAAGCACTTGGAGGTTGCTAGGAGAGCCTATGAGGTTGCAGTAGACTGGATCAGAAAGAGGGTTCTAGAGTTAGGTAGGCTTAGGATAGGCTCCCTAGTCTTCACGGTGAACGATGGTAGGGTTTACACGTTGATACCAGACGCTCTAACGTACATACAGGCTAGCGGGAGGGCTAGTAGGCTCCTAGATGGCGCGATGACCCTAGGCCTAAGCGTAGTCGTGGAGCCCTTAGAGGAGCTCATGGAAGCTCTCGTGGAACGCCTTAAATGGTATGGTCGTTTTGAGTTCAAGAACTTCAAGGACGTAGATGTTGATGAGGTGAAGAGGCTACTAGAGGTTACTAGAAGGGGTGGTGGGAGGAAGGTTAGGGTTAGAACAGTTCTACTAGTCGTAGAGTCCCCCACAAAGGCTAGAACCATAGCGTGGTTTTGGGGTAGACCTGGTAGGAGGAGGGTTAACGGGGTTACAGTCTATGAGACATCGTATCTCGACGATGAGACAGGGGATGTTGTACTACTCCAGGTTACAGCCACCAGGGGGCATCTCTTCGACCTCGTAGAGGAGCTTAGCAACTCCATCTACGGGGTTATAGCTGATGGTAACTCGTACAAGCCCGTATACGACTTCATTAGAAGGTGTAGGTCCTGCGGTCACCAGTTCACATCAGGCCACCTATGCCCTGGGTGTGGCTCGGGGGATGTGGTTAGCTCTAGGTCGGTAGTAGAGGCTCTTAGAAGACTCTCTCTCGAGGTTGAGGATGTTGTTATCGCCACGGACCCCGATGTTGAGGGGGAGAAGATAGCCTGGGACGTGCTTCTAGCATTGAGACCGTACAATCCCAATGTTAGGAGGGCTAGGTTCAACGAGGTTACAAGGGATGCTATAGTTAGAGCTCTAAGGAGCCCTGGTGAATTCGATGTTAAGGCTGTTGAAGCCCAGATGACCAGGAGGATAATAGATAGGTGGGTTGGGTACGCTATTAGCGGGTACCTGCAGAGAGTCTACAACATTAGATGGCTTGGAGCTGGGAGGGTTCAAAGTCCTGTTCTCAAGTGGATCGTAGATAGATACCGTGAGTGGGCTTCGAGTAGAGGTTACATCGTCTGCCTTAAACTAGATGCGGGAGGGAGGGTTTGCATTAACGTGAAAAGCATGGAGGAAGCCGAGAGGATCTCCAATGAAGGCTTCGTTGTTGTAAAGAGTGCTAACATGTGGGTTGAAACCCTTAGCCCGCAACCCCCGTATACCACTGACACCCTGCTCTACGATGCGTCGAGGAAGCTTGGGTTGCCAGCGGAGAAGGCTATGAGGATTGCCCAGGAGCTCTTCGAATCAGGCCTCATAACATATCATAGGACGGATTCAACCAGAGTTTCAAGCACCGGAATGGCCATAGCTAGAGCTTACCTAGATGGCAGAGGGTTGCTGGAGGAGTTTAGGCCTAGGAGCTGGGGGGAGGGTGGGGCACACGAGGCTATTAGGCCGACTAGGCCACTGGACTTGGAGGATCTGGAGAAGGCTTTAGCTGAGGGCACCGTAAGGGTACACTTAAAGCTAACCTGGGGTCATAGGGCTCTATACGATCTAGTATTCAGGAGGTTCATAGCAAGCCAGATGAGGGAGGCGAAGGTTGTAAAGGCTAGAGTAGAGCTGGAGGTGGGAGGGCTCCTAGTGCCCATTGAGGGTGTGGTTAAGCTCGTAGAGGAGGGGTTCACGAGAGTCTACACGAACTTCAGGTTGGAGGAGTGGATTCAAAACATAGAACCAGGCGCGGTCGTGAAGGTAGTGGAGGCTAGCACCCGTAGATCCAGCCTAGTACCCCTCTACACAACCGGGGACATAGTTAGGATGATGAAGGAGAAAGGGGTGGGAAGGCCTAGCACATACCATAAGGCGATAGAAGCTAATAGGAGACATGGCTATGTGGTTGTAAGCAGGAGGAGGGGTTACCTTATACCAACCAAGCTAGGCATACAGGTATCAGAGTTTCTTAGAACCCACTTCAGCGAGCTAACATCAGAGGAGTATACAAGGGTTACGGAGGAGAGGCTTAAGATGGTAGAGGTTGACGGTGTAAACCCCAACATGGTGTTAAGAGACGTGCTTAAAGAGATTAGTAGGAGGACGGGGGCCCTAGAGGTTGAAACGGAGAACTAGGGGGAGAGCTTTAGTTACCAATATAGGCTGTGATAGAGCTCCCCTACACTCCCCTAAGTATATCCCCGTAGTAGAGGGGTAGGTACGCTGTACTGGTGGATTGCTCTCCCCTACTAACCTTAAGGATTCTAAACCTACCTGGTATCATGTTCTCGATGTGATCTACCTCCACCGCCATTACTAGCGGCTTGCTCTCCTCGTCAACCACCCTAACTAGCTCCTCTTTCACAAGAGTAGCCTCATCTAAACCTCTATCACCAGGTGCTAGGATTACGTAGGCTATCGACACCCTCCCTACAACCCTTTCGCTTCCAACGAAGACTAGCGGGTTCCCCTCGTTATCCAGGGTTACCCCTAGTGCTAGTTGTAGCTTAACGTTCCTTATGTAGTTCCTCTCACCGTAAACCATGAAGGCCCCTGTTCTTAGGTACTCTCCTGCAGGAGCACTCTTGGAAACCTGGCTTCCGTAAACCCAGTATACGTCCACGCTCCCGAACCCAGCCTTCCAAGCCTTGCTATAGCATGCTGCTAGCACAGCTGCATCCTCTAGATCCTCCACCTGGGGCTCCCTACCCCCGGTTTTCAGCACGACGGCTGACCCCCCTTGTATGTCAGCGTGTAGGAATACATCTCTATCCTCCAGGTATCTCCTCACCAAGCTCTCATTCTGGCTTGCATCCCTACCACCTATTGCGAGGAACCCGTTAGATGTTATTGTCCACCTGAACCTCTCAAACCAAGCGACCCTCCTAGCCTTAGCCCTTAGGGCTATAGACCTGGCCTTGGCTTTGAGCTCTAGCTCAGCTAGCCTTGCAAGAGCCTCTTCTACAGCTTTACCAGCCCTCCTAGCCTTAGCCTCGAGCTCTCCAGCCTCCCTGTACAACCTGACTATGGCGTCCTGCACGCTCTCACCATAGTAGATCTTAACCTTCAAACCACCTAGGTTAACGTAGTAGAAGCCTTTGTTGAAGTCAACCTCTTCCACGTACTTACAGGAGCTTAGATCCCTTAACCTCCACATACTCCTAGCACATTCAACAACACGCTCTAGGAGATCGTAGTTCGCCGCTAGGGCTTCAGCCTCACGCCTCCTAGCCTCAGCCTCAGCTCTATAAGTGGCCTCAAGCTCCCTAGCCTCAGCTAGGCTTCTCTCAAGCTTAACCCTCTCATCCCTCAAGGGATCCTCTACTGTTAGAGCTCTAGCTGAGAAGAGCTCGTCCAGAGCCTCATCGAACGAACTTAGCTCGACAACAACGCCATCCACAAACCTCCTAGGCTTAAAGGGTGTAGCCTCCACCGGGACATTACCCCTTAGGACTAAGAACCCTCTACCAGCAAGCGACTCCTCGTACAAACCCTTGAGCTCCCCAAGCAACCTCTCGTAGTCACCGATGGTTAAACCCCTGGGGTTTGAGTTAGGGTTAAGACCTGCCCTGTACACAGCCTCCTCTGCAACCTCACCTGGTAGCCCTAGACCTTTAATCAAACCCCTTACGATATCAACGCCAACGGTTACCCTAGAGGCTAGCTCCTCTAAGCCTATGGTGAAGGGGTTGAGGGTTTGTAGTGGTGGAGGCTTGTACTCAACACCCGGCCTGACAACCCTATCCCTTAACTCAGCATACCTAGAAGCCGCTGTAACCCTCCCATCCCTCGCTAAAACCAGGAACCCTCTGGGTAGGAGTTCGACGTAGAGCTCAACACTATCCTGGAAGCTAAACCTTAGAACCCTATCGAAGCCAAGCTGCTCTACATCAAGGAGCTTAGCATCCCTAACATGCTTTTTGACAACGAGGGGGAAGCCTCTGGAGGCCTCCTCAAGCCCCGATACCCTGTTGGTGAAGTGAGCTCTAACACCAGCCTCCAGGACTACGTATCTAACAACACCACCAGCCCTAAACTTGAGGTAGAGCGATTCACCTAGAGCGTAGACGTTATCAACTCTAGAACCGATAATGCCCTTAGAGCCTCTAACCCATACGTTCACATCGAGGTTACTCATGGAAGCCCTTGCCATCATACACCCCTGCTATGGAGGTCTAAGTCTGAGGTTTCACGGAGCCCTCCACCTTACGCTCCCTAAGCTTTGGGTATATGAATACCACCTTAACCATCATAACATATAGTTTAAGCTTCATAGCGTACTCTCTCAAATCCACCCTACCAGATTCGTAGCCCTCATTCCATATGAGATCAGCAATCCTATCAAGCTCCCTAAGATCAGCTAGTGTAAGCTCCTCGGGATCCTTGGCTAGAAGCTCATCAAGCCTTTTAGCAACCTCCTTAGTATAATATTTAGAGGTGGGCTGGGGTCTTAGAGAACCTAGAAAACCCTTAAGAGCTAAAACCTCACCCTTAGATAGTATGCCTTTAGCTTCAAGTAGTGATATGAGGATCTCGTTATACTGTATGAAGACATCCCTAAAGCTGGAAAACTCCCTCTCAAGCCTCTCAAACCTCTCGTTCACCTTTTCAAACCTCTCGTTTATCCTCTCAAACCTCTCATCAATTAAAGTAAACTTCCTACCAAGCCAGTATGCTAGAGAAGCTACACTTACTAGTATGGAGGCTAGCACTGGGATTAATATCGATAGCACTGTCACGATATCGACCAAGACGGACCCCCAGTCTATCATATCCCATGAGAAGTTAATATGCTTAACGTTCACACACCACTCCAATTGAAACCCTGGGTTATCGAGCTTCACAACATTACGTTGCCGTCGTCTACCATATCGGCTTTAACACCCCCCTTGGGTCGAGGGCTTTCTTAACCCTCTCTAGTACCACCCTGGACTGCCCTGGGTCTACGTCAACCCATTTCGCTCTAAGCAACCCTATGCCGTGGTGGTGGCTTAGCGTTGCTCCCGCTCTCACAGCTTGTTCTAAGGCTGTATCCACTATTCTCCAGTAGAGCTCCGGGTTCTTCTCGTACACTATTGTAAAGTACAGTGCTACTCCTGTTAGGTAGAAGTGTGAGGCGTGGCACATTACCACCACATTTCCAAGCCTCTCTAACCCCTCTCTCACACCTGTATACGCTTTATAGGCTTTAGACCACGTCGTAGCTATGTCTATTGTCTCGAACCACAGGTTTAGGGAGTCTAGGAGCTTCATCTCATCCAAGTACTTGAACCTCTGGTCTAGCCATCTGTCGAAGAGCTCCTCTCCAACGTAGACCCCTCCCATAGACTCCACAAGTCTAGCTGTTCTACTCCAGAGTAGTGATACTAGATCGCTATCCCAGCCCTCGTAGCTTAGAAGGAGTACTGGCCTACTCCTATCGAACCTAAGTAGTGCTTCCCTGTCATCGCTAACCCTGGCTATAGCTGGTTTAAACCCTCTTAGTAGGAGCTCTCTAACCACCCTTAACCCGAGTTGGAAGCTTGGTAGCTCGAAGGCCCCTTTAAGGACGTACTCTGGTCTAGGTATTACCCTTAGGGTAGCCTTGGTTATGATGCCTAGGGATCCCTCTGATGCTATGAAGAGGGATTTAATGTCAGGCCCCATCGCGGATCTAGGGGTTGTAACACTCCTAGCCCATACAACCTCACCTGTTGGTAGGACGACCTCCAGGTTTACAACTACATCCTCTATACCACCATAGCCCGTGGTATACTGGCCTACCCCGCCTGTTGCTATGCTCCCACCTACACTAGCTAGGTCGAAGGACTGTGGGGTGTAGCGTAGCGTGTACCCCCTCTCGTTAAGCCATAACTCCACTTCTCTTAGTAGAGCTCCAGCTTCAACAGTTACTATGAGGTCCTCCTCGCTGAACTCCAGGATCCTATTAAGCCTTGAAAGGCTTAGTATAACGCAACCCTCCCTAGGCGATGTAGCCCCTGTAACGCTAGAACCACCACCGTACGGTATAATGCAGACCCCATGCTCGCCAGCTAGCCTAACAAGCCCGGATACCTCCTCAACACTCTCTGGGAACAGTACAGCCTTAGCCCTAAAACCCCATAGGCCCATCTTCTCAAGTAGGATTGCCAGAGGCCACCAATCCCTAGAATACCTGTCTATGATATCGCCTTCAACGTAAACCCTATCACCTAGCAGCCTACGAGCCTCGGCTATGAAGCCCTCGAACCCCATCTGGAGCTCTCCTCCCACAACCTCAAATCAATCTTAATAACGCTATCACCGGGTTTTACGGTTAAATCGATATCAGTTAGCCTCGCTAGGTCGTCGAAGTTAATATCACCTTCATGTAGTGCTACAAGTAAAGCCACGCCCCGGCCTGTGGCGTCGCAACCTCTAACACGCTCTACAGCCACTCCACAAGCTGTTGATAGGAGTTTAAGGTAGGAGGAGCTCCTACTAACACCACCATCAGCTCTAATAACTTTGATACCGCCTGCAACCTCCCCTACTGCCTTAACAATACTACAGGATGCTAAGGCTAGACCCTCAATGAAACTCCTCACTACATCGGCTCTCGTCATCCCAGGCCTTATACCGTATAATAGGCCTGAACCATAGCTCCTCGATGTCGGGAAGTTCATCCCGGCTATTGATGGTTGGAATACAATACTTGTCTTAGCCCTCTCCACTAGCTCGTCTACCTCACTTAGATCCCTTATTAGCTCTACCGAGAGGAGCCACTCTAGAACCACACCACCTGACTGGTTGAACCCTTCGATACCGTAACCTCTACGTCCATCAATACTGTAGAGGACAACAGGTATTAAACCCCTCCCTGGCATCATGAAATCCATTGTCGGCGTATCAGCGAAAACTCCAGTCCCGCTTGTCAGCTTAACACAGCCTAGGTTAAGACAAGGCGACCCTATGACTGCGGCCTGCTGATCAGCTATCAAGGCTACCACATCCACGCCGTCAACAGACCCTATGTAGGCATTGTTATCTACAACCTCCGGGTCTACAGCCTTGGGGATTCCGAGGATTTCGTAGGTTACCGTAAGGCGTTTCAATGTTTTAGGGTGGAGTAGACCTGTTAGAGCCTCGTTCGTCACATCATTAACATACCTCCTCGACACCAGGAACGCGATGTAGGAGCTAACGGTCCCAATGTATGCATCTCCCCTCTCAACCCTAGCCTTTAGATCCCCCCTTGTTTCTAGTAACCACTTCATTTTAACAGCTGGGCTATCAACTCTTAGTATCTTATCGAGGGGAGGTATGAGTTTCAGGATCCTATAGAGGGGCCTGGATAGCACTTCAGCAGGCCTTCTATCAAGCCATGTTATGATATCTGTTAGAGGGTTACCATTCCTATCCCATGCTAGGATTGAAGCTCTATACGTTGAGACCCCAAGCCTCCTAACTCCTAGACTACGAGCTCTTCTAACGAAATGCTCGAAAGCCTCCTTCAAGATTGTAGGGTTATGAGCCCTCATATCGCTTGATAGCTGAGTCCTAGCATACACCCTCTCATCGTAAACCACATTGAAATCGCCGTCATAGACTTTAAGCTTAATACTAGTAGTTCCCACGTCTATAACACCATAAGCTCTACTCACACCTCACCCCCCAACTGAGATTCTCACGGAGCTCAAACCACCTATGTCAACCACAGCATACCCCATACTAAGGTCTACAGACACCCCGTTAACCTTAACCCTCCCACCTCTAGGTCTTGCTATGAGGATTCTCTTTAAACACCTCCTAACAACCCTAGGATACACCCGGATGTCACCTTCTACCACCACCTCGATCCTCTCGTTCGACTCACAAGCTATGCTCTCTGCTAGAAGTTTGGAGGTCTCAACTAGGGCTTGAGGCTCGTAGACCTCTACAGCCGCGTGGCCTACCACGTCGAAGTTGGGGAAGGGGTTCCAGGTTTTAAACATAGCTATTACAAGTGTATCAACTTCAAGTATCCTGTCCCCTACTAAAACTGATTCTACCCTCGCAACCCCCCTAACTCTCCTTACACGCCCCTCTAGAACCTCTATGTGATCCGGGGTTTTAGCCGGGGTTTTCTCAGGTGCTATTATGTAGATCTCCCTAGCACCCGCTTCTAGGAGTTTTCCAGCTAGGAGTACGCTATACCTGTTATACCCGTATATGGCTATCCTCCTACCAATACTTAGGCCTTCCATGGTTAGATCTAGTGCAACGTGGAATGGGAAGACACCTGAGGGTCTATCACCTAGGATGCCAAGCTCTGCTGGTGAGAGCACCCTAAAACCTGTAGCTGTAATACCTCTCACTACCTCTTCAACACCCGACCTGGAGACCGCTAGGGTTCTACCGCCTACCCTTACGATAGCTTTCTCCAGCTCTACGGGGATGTCCGAGAGCTTATCCAGTATTCTCCTAGCATCCTCGTCGATAACGGATATACCGCCTACCCTCCTTCTAAGCTCTAAGACTCTAACCTGGAACCCCCTATCCAGGAGCTCTCTAGCCAGCATTAACCCTGATAGGCCTGCTCCAGCAATGGTGATCACTCCACTATCCAAGACCCCTCACCGCCCTTAACAACATATCTTGGCTCAACGCCAGCCATTCTCGAGAACTCGATCAAAGCCCTCCCAAGACAATGCTGGCCCTGGCAGGAGCCCATGGCTAGCTTAGTCCTGAATATAACCCCATCGAGGGTTCTAGCACCCCCTCTAACAGCTCTAGCTATATCAGCTAGGCTAACACTCATACAAGGGCACACTATGACCCCCTCATCACCTTGGACACTCAAACCTAGCACAAGCTTATCACGTGTCGAAAGACCCCTTAGGCTTGGAGGCCTCCTCTTCAAACCCAGTTTTAAACCAGCCTTCCTAAGCATATCCAGTACTATGATCGCTATAGCTGGAGCTGCTGTGAGGCCAGGAGAGTCTATGCCCGCTACGTTTACAACCCTCCTACTTGTAGGCGAGTACGCTATCACGAAGTCACCCTTATCGCTTGTAGGTCTAATCCCCGCATAGGCTTTAATAATCCTTCCTTTAACCCTGATCATCTCACCAAACCTTCTAAGTAGGACAGCTACATCCTCATGGTATACCCCCCTATCCTCTTTAGAGGTGCCTCTAGCCAGGTTAGGCCCCCATATCGTGTGACCCCACGTTGTTGGAATCACACCACCCCCCTTGGTGCCCCTACGCTCTAAGAGCACCAGGGGGGCTACTATGTTGCGAACCTGTAGCCTATCAAATACCAGCATTGAACCCCTTCTACCCTCCACTCTAACCTTGAAACCTGTCTGTGAGGCTATGTAGTCGGAGTTGAGGCCTGCAGCGTTGACAAGGAATGAGGCTTTAAGGGGGCCCTGCGTGGTTTCAATTTCAATGTGATCCTGGGACACCTTTACACCGGTAACCCGGGTTCCTAGATGGAATACCACGCCCAAGGATCTGCAAGCTTCGTAGAGCTTGTAGACTAGATCGAAGGAATCGACTACAGCGTAGCCGTCTACAGCTATAGCAGCCCAGCCTATCACATTAGGCTCTAGATCCCGTAACTCCCTACCACCCACTATGCTGACCTTGAAACCCCTGGTCTCGTATAGGAGTTTTAATACAATGTAGAGGAGCGGTAGAACGGCGAGCTGAGCAATGTTACTAGCAACCAGTAAAGCCTTCAACCTCCTATACCTAACCCCCAACTCTCCAAAAAGCCTATCGTAGAGCCTATTACCATGTATTGCCAGCACGCTCTTCAAGGAGGAGAATGGGGGTTGGATTACATGTATAACACCAGCGTGACCCTTAGAGACACCGAAGCCCGGCTCCAAGTTCTCATCTACAACTGTGACACTAACACCACGTTTTGAAAGCTCGTATGCTACAAGGAGGCCCACGATCCCCGAGCCTACGACTACCACATCGTAGTGCTCCACAGCTCACTCCCACAGCACTCTAGCCAGACCTGAGGGTAGTAAAATTTAAGACTTGTATGAGGTTTAACGTTTTATAGTTAAGGTTAATAGGTTCTCTCAACACTATCTAAGGTAAAGCTCCCACCCTCACCGGGAGGGTTCCCTGTATGGGGGTTATCGAGGCTGGTATAGCTGTTGTCCATGGTAGGGTTGTTGAGGGTTTTAGGGCCCCCTTTAGGGAGGATGCTTACTATGACGTTGTACTTGTCCCGGGTTTTAGTGATGGTCATGCTCACCCTCAGGTTATAGATGGTGGTCTTAGGCGTGGTGTTAGGTGGAGGGATTCCTATGAGTGGATTAGGGGGAGGGATATGGTTGTCGATGAGGTTATGGTTAGGAGGGATCTTAGCGTAGCATCTAAGCTGTCCTATCTAACGCTTGTTAGAGCTCTCCTTGAGGGTACGACTTTGCTAGCTCTAACTGGTAGGCTTGCTGCTAATGTTAGGGCTTGGCTTAAGCTCCCCATTAGACCTCGTATCGTCCTACTCCCAACGGTCATGGATAGGGTTGGCTGGACCCTAGGTGAGGTTTTAAGCGACTACAATAGGGTTAGCATGCTCGTCGGGGACGGCTTCGCTAGGATGGGTGTCTTCATACACAGTCTCGGGATGGCGGGGGCTACTACTGTGAGGGAAGCCCTAGACCTAGCACGTAGGGGTGATGGGATTGTCGGGTTACACCTAGGGGAGGGGTTATCGGAGTTGGAGGCCTTCAAGACCCTTATGGGGGAGCCCCCCTACCCCGCTAAGATAGTTCCAGTCCACTGCATAGACGATGATGTTACAAGGGTGGGGCTCCAGTGTGTAGCATGCCCTACAACCAACATAATACTCTATGGGAGGACTAGGAGGAGCCTAGCAGGTGTTGCTAGCTTTGGGAGCGACTGGCCACTACTACTAGGGACTACACCCAGGCATTTAGGGTTGATAAGGAGGGTTTTCAGGGAGCCTGTGGAGGTTATAGCTAGGATGGCGACCGTGGATGGCTATAGGTTGTACGAGATGCCATATGATGGGGATATGGTGGCGTTCGACGGGAGCCTCGATAAGGTTCTAGATGGTAGTGTTAACCCTAAGCTCGTAGTCGTGAATAACCAGGTAGCGGTCTACGAGGGGGCCCTGGTGGAGTCCCAGATGACTCTAGGAGATGTTGAGAAGGAGATAGAGGAGGCTATAAGAGAAACCCTGGATAAGTACGGGGATGGGAGGAAGCCTTTAATGCCACCTAAACCTGGGGAGCTAGAAGTCTAGATCTACCCCAAACCCGGAGGGCCGTGTGGTAGGAGTCTAAACCTAACCCTACTCCCATCATCTAAGCCCAGCTCCTCCCTAAGACTAACATCTGCTATGAGCTCCGCAACATCACCCCTATACACTGTTATCTGGGGTCTGACCATGAAGGTGTGGGGGTTGAAGTAGCCTTGGATCTCGACAGGGTATACGTAGACAACTCCAAGCCTCACACCGGGGATAACGGGGGGTTCTACGATTATGGGGTTAGCTTTACTCAAACACTGGTTGAAGGCATCCACGTCGGCTAGAAGCCTTAGGTTCAGGGTTCCAGGGTAGGGTTTGAAGCCTAGCTTCTCCAGGAACCTCCTGGAGTACAGGCTAACGTAGAAAGCCCCCTCCCCAACGCCACTGAAAACCACACCCTCAAAGTAAGAGTCGCAAGACATCCTAGACCTCTTAAACTATACAGTTTAAGAGGTTGATAAGCCTTAGAGTAGGGGGGTTGGAGGTTGAGCTTAGCACTAGTTAGAAGGCATGTGGCTTTAGCGGGGCTAGTGGGGTTAACCCTAGCTTTAATCCTTACACCGGCCTCCCAAGTGTTAGGGGTAGGTGGTGTTATCTACACGGTGGTAGCGTTGGTATCCAACATAGCCGTGGCATTCGCGCTATCCAAGGTGTACTCGAAGCTCTCCGGAGACCCGGGGGCTAGGGGGCCTGCTGTGGAGGCTGGGTTAGCACAGATACTAGCATTCCTGGCAGCCTCGGTTGCAATCTACAATCTGATACCATGAGTGATTTCATGACATAGCCTTTCCAACGGTGTGGTGGGGTTACCTTAGGTTATCGTCTCGTTTAAACATTTGTAATCGTTCTTGATGACCTTATGAGGCCATACCTTGCAGTTCTCAAGTGTTACATTATCGCCTATCGTTACGTTATCGCCTATGTAGCTTGCCACCATCTTAACATTCCTACCTACCCTAGCATGCCTCCCCACTATGCTACTTCTTATCACCGTCCCTCGTCCTATGAAGCTTCTATCCATGACCACGCTCTCCTCTACAACAGACCCTCCCTCTATTATCGTATAGTTGTCTATTACGGAGTTGGCTATCCTAGCTCCATTCTCTATCCTCACATGCCTTCCTAGGAGTACATCTCCTTCAAAGGATAGCATCCCCCTTGCAGCCCTCTCAATTATGTCTACATGGAGAGCTCTCGATGCAGGGCTGAAGCCCTGCATCCTAACCCCCCGGTAGTTTGTTGCTACCTCGAGCTCCTCATCGTCAAGCCTTCTTAGCAGGTATAGCGATGCCTCGATGTACCTCTCAGGGGTTCCTATGTCGAACCAGTAGCCTTCCATCACGTAGCCTGCAACCCTCCTACCATCACTTATAATCCTGGGTATTACGTGGGCTCCAAAATCCGCTTTACCCTCCCTCACCATCCTATCAAACTCCTCAGATAGCAGGAACTCTATCATCTCCTCGGATATAACGTATATGCCTGTGTTGACTAGACGTGAGGGGGCCTCCTCAACCCTCTTAGGCTTCTCCACAAACCCCCTTATGAACCCCTGATTGTCTAGAACTGCTACACCGAAGTGTTTCAACTCGTTCACATCCTCTATCTCCTTCAAAGCTATGGTCATGAAGGCCTCGGCCTCCCTATGCCTCCTGTAGAGCCTCCTCACATTGATGTCAGCCACTGTATCCCCCTGGACTACGAGGATAGGCTCTCTCACGTTGTAGTATTCCAGCAGTATCCTTATGGAGTGAGCGTTACCAATGCTATCCTCGTTAGGCTGGTACCTTATCCTAACAAGCTTACTAACCCTAGGGGCTACCCTAACTTTAAAGCCCCCGCCCAGGTGATCGTGTAAAGCTTTGTAGTTAAAGTAACCGCTAACACCTAGGTAGAACTCCTCTATACCTTGCGCCGCCAGCCTTCTTACTATGAAGTTTATGAGGAAGTTGTTGAGAAACCTTATCATAGCCTTTGACGTCTCAACTGTTAACGGGTAAAGCCTGGTCCCGAGACCTCCTATCGGTATGAATGCCTTCCTTAGAACAGCTATAACCCCCTACACCCTGTTAACACACTGTAGCCCTAAGCTTATTAAATTGAATGTGGTGGTGCGCCCGAGCACCTGGATCTAACGTAGTCCAACCCCCCTTCAGCTAGTAGTACTTCGTCAACCCACCTATCGATATAACCTCTGGTTATATGCTCTCTCACGATACCCTCTGGGAGGTTTCTGAGAGCCTCTAGGAGCTCCGTGTAGGAGCAGACTTCGAGGACCCTGCTGTCCATTGCTATGCGGTAGCACAGCCTCCTAGGGGCTCTGAACACCTCGATGAACCTACAGTAGTCGGCCCTAGCCATTCTAACAATGTAATCCCTTAGGGTCTTCAAGGCCATGTGGTAGATGAGTTGAGCCTTGTAGGGGCTCGTGTAGGGGTTGAAATAGCTGTGAACCTCGCCTGCAGGCCCTGTCTTCGTTGCCTGGTAGTAGAAGTGGTCGCTTAGGGTGTAGAGCCTCCACACCCTCAGAGCCTCGCCGCCAAGAGCTTTAGCGTAGTTGTAGAGCATCCTTAGAACCTCTAGTCCAATCCTCTGAGCCTCGTTCCCAATCCATGCAGATACATCCCTCTCATCAGCCCAGCTTATGGTAGCCCATGGTGGTACATCTAGGGTTCCACGTGGCCTGTGTTTAAACGCTGCCTCGCTCACAGTAGCGAAGCTCAACCCAGCTCTCACAGCCTCCCTTGGGAGCCATCTTAGGAAATCGTATATCCCGGTCTCAGGCTTCTGATGCTCTCCGAAGGTCTCGTAGTCTAAAGCTACTAGGACGACGTCACCAGGGGATCTAGCTACCCAGGATGCATACTTATCGGCTGTCAGAGGGTACTGATCCCACGTTCTAAGGCTGAACCTGAACCCGATATCATCGCTCAACCTATAGTTCCTAGTGAGGACCCTCGCAGGGCACCCGTATGCTTGGTAGACGTAGTTAGGACCCTTGAAGCCCGGGATCCACTCTACACCCTCTGTTACGGTAACCTTAAAGCCTATGGAGTGTAGGGTGCAGGCAACATCATTATTGTATATGAGCTCCGTGTTCTCAGCCGCAGAGGGCTTGTAGTCTAGGAGCTCCTCCACAAGCCTAGCCTGGGCTAGGACCTGCTCTACGAACTCATCAACGTCTATGAACCAGGCTAGCGAGTGGTAGTACGTCTGGGCCATGAACTCGGCTCTCCCCGTAGACGCTATCTCTCTGAGCAGCTCTAGAGCCTGAGGAGCCCATTTCTCCATGAGCTCTAAGGCTAGACCTGATATGCTGAAGGTTACCTTGAAATCTTCAATCTCCCTTAGGGCCTCCAATAGTATCCTCGAAGCCTTGATGTAGACGTTCTCAGCCACCCTATCGAATACAACCTTGTTCAACTCCCAGTTGAAGAGCTCCAGGGGGTCATCGACCTTAGAGCCTGGTGGTAGGTCTGTTAGGGGTTTAATACGCAGTGGTTGATGTACCTCGAATAGTAGGACTAGGTCTACCATCTAGCCCACCCTCATGTGGGTAGAGGCTACAGCCCTATAGTAGGCCATCTGCCTCGCCCTCTCATAGCATGTTTCAACCTGGCTGTAGACGGCATGCTCTCTGAAGTGCTCATCCACGTGTTTAACACAGTTACCCCTAACCCTCAACCCGGCATCTGGGCTCGCTAGGCTTCTAAGACCCTGTATGGGGATTAGGTGTGGGCTACCACCGGTCATCAACTGAACGAGGGACTCCATAGCAACCCCCATATCGGCTGGATCCTCCGGTCTAACCAGTAGCCCCGTACCGTTAGGATCGGATCTAAGGTCTACAACAACCTCCCTCAACCCGCCTACAGCCGATGCTATGACAGGCGTCCCTAAGGCCATAGACTCCACTGCTACGAGCCCGAAAGGCTCCCACCTCGATGGGACCACAGTTGCCGTAGCCAGCCTGATTAGAGCATTCCTAACATCCACGGGGATCCTATCCAGTACAACCATGACCCTGCCAGCCCTCTCCTCAACAAGCCTTCTAAGCTCACTCTCAAAACCATAGTCTCCCACCTGGAGGCCTAGTATGAGTAGCCTCGATGAGGGTGTGTAGTCTAGGGCCCTAACGGCAACGTCAAACCCCTTCTGCCAGGTGAGCCTACCAAGGGAGATGAGGAGAGCTCCACCCCTATCAAGGTAACCCCACCTCCTATACCCTGATAGCGTGTCCTCCACAATCCTCCACTCAACCCCGCCTCCCAGCCCACCGTACCTCTCGACCACCCACCTCTCTGCATCCTCTATGCGGAGATCTACTGGGTTGTAGATAACACATGACTTACCAGCAATCCAATCCCCGTATCGTTTGAAGAGCTCCTCCCTGAGGTATGAGAGGCTTACCGTCACCACTAGGTCGGCCTCGTGGACCCCGAAGGCTTCAACGTTACCCCCAAGGGAGTCCCATAGGCTACTATAGTGCTCAACCTCGTGCCTCACAATCCTCCAGACGAGGTGAGGCCCATCCTGTAAACCTGACCAGTCCTGGGATGCGTAGTGCCATGGGAAGCTTGGTGAGCCTGAGAGGTGTATCGTGTAGACTAGGGGTACCGCTAGCCCCCTCTTCTCAGCCTCCTGTCTGACTATAACCCCTGCGAGGACACTATGCCAGTCGTGGACTTCGACAAGGTCTGGGAGCTCCCTAGACCTCTGTGTGTAAGCCTTGAGAGCCCTGGCTAGCAGTGATGCCTTCTCCTCAAGCCTAGAGTATATGCTCCAATCGTCCAGAATACTCCTGGTAGCCAGGTCGAGGCCCTTGAAGAGGATCACCCTAACCCCTTTGACGTTAGCCTCATCAGCTCCAATACAGTAGTGGTAGTAGCGTCCATCAACACCCTTCCTGTAGCTACACTCCGAGAACCCCGTATCCCTGAGGCCCAGCTTAACCCTCAACAGGGGATCCCAGCATCTACCGTGAGATGGCATGAAGACTGTAACGTTAACAGTCCTCCTAGCTAGCATCTCAGCCCTAGCCCTAACAGCCTCCCCAAGGCCACCTAGGCTAGCTACACCGGAGTACTCGAAGCTCACCATCCAAACACTCTTAATACCAGTTGGTGCGAAGAGCTCCAACCTAGACCCTAACCCTTAGGAGCTTGGCTAGGGAGGTAAATAGTTTAACCCAACCCCATGAAACCTCATCACCGGTCTCAGCAGCTCTCCTCATATCAGCGTAATACCTCTTCCTAGCCAGTGCAACCCTGATCCTAGCCTCCTCCACCAAGCGATCTCCGAGAGCTCCCATCCCATCCAGGGTTAATGCTAGGTCGAGTGCCCCCTCAAGAACCCTGGTGTTCGTTGGGTCAACCTCCAGCCTATCCAGGAGCTCTATAAGCTTTAACGCTACTAGCTCTCTTACCCATGGCCCCAGCGGGGTTCCAAGGCTCTCAGTCATCCTGATGAGCTCCCTAAGCCCCAGCACATCCTGTTTCCCAAGGCTCTCCTCAACCTTCAAGCTTAGTAGTGCTGTAAGAGCGCTAGCCAGGTATTCTGGGGGTTTAACGCCTAAGGCCTTGAACGTGTGGTGTAAGGGTAGTAGGGTGGGTGAGAGCTTCTCAAGGTGGTCTTTAAGAGAGCTCTTGAAACCCTCCAGGACCCAGAGTGCTAGATCCACCTGGTCGTCTAACGGTAGCTCTGCTACAGTGTAAACCCTCTCTTTGAAGAGTTCACCCAGCATATCAACTAGCTTTGATGCTGGTGTAAGCCCTAGGTTTGACCTGAACACGGTATTAGCTCTAATGTAGTCCTCCGGCTTCTCCAGGTAGTCTACTCCAACGTAGAGATCCCAGCCTCCGAGGTGAAGTAGAACGTAGTACATAGTGCTCTGCTCCAGTGTGACCGTTGATAGGATGTTCACAACACCCATATCCACTACTACTGGTCCAAGCTCCATCCTATCCCTCCTAGACCTTGAAACCTTGTAGGAGTACATAAGACCCTCATCGCCCACCGTGCCCCTGAGGGATCTTAAGGCGTAGACTGCTACTACAATAGCATGATCTACCTTCGATTTAAGAGCCCTCTCTAGGAGCTCATCACCTCTAACACCAGTATTACCCCTAGCCTCCCTTAGAGTTCCCACCACCT
>JAPYWV010000038.1 GCA_028276165.1 Acidilobaceae archaeon | reverse complement strand
GCCCATGGGTGTTACAAGCATGGTCTTAGGCACAGCTTCACCGCTACTGTGAACCAAGGGGCATAGCTTGCACACACTACCATGCCTAAACCATAAAATAACATTACCCCTACCCTTATAGATAACCCTAAATTGAACCCTACGCCTCCTCAAACCGTGTAGAAGCCTTTCAAGTAGCTCCTCACGCTTAAAACTAACCCTAAGGCAACCCTCAAGAGCCTCCTCACCAGGATTAACCCTAACACCTATAAACCTACCAGCAATCTCATCAACCCTAAAGTCGCCCTCCAGCTTTGCAACATTTCTAAAAACATCGGCTATCAAACACCTACCCTTGTAAAGAGCATATGTAATGTAGAATAACGCCTTCAAACTCCACTCCACATATGTAAAATTACCAATATTCTTAAAGCTAAAACACATATTTTTATAGTAGGAAGTTAAAGAAAGAATGAACTATCATGGAAAGATCGAAGGAGTGGGAGGAAAAAATTGGAGTCAAAAGGAGGAGGAGAGGCTCTGTATCTGGAGGTGTTTGCTACCGTTTCACCTCAACTTCGGATTTACTCATTATGTAGAGTAGGGCTACCCCCAATATGAATAGTGATATGATGTTGAATCCCTTTATCGGGTGTCCAGCGTACCAGAGTGCTCCAATGCCTCCTGGAGCTCCTGCTGGTAGGTCCGGCCACCATGCTAGATATCTTCCTAGCATGTTGAATGCAGGGGCTATCGGTATTGTTACGAGGAACAGGTATAGTAGCCCTGGCTTCCTAAGCTTCTCAACGAATATCGTTGGGCCTACTAGGGCTAGTGTTATGAGCCACATTGCAGCTACGTGGGACCACGATCCTGGGCTTAGGTGTGCGTTCTCCAACCCCCTGGGTGTACCTTTAGCTGGAGCTCTTCCTATGAAGGTGGCCGGGTACGGGCCTGGGTAGCTTAAGCCTTCAGGCTGCTTGAAGGTTACTGTTATATCAGGGCTTGTATTCCACACTAGAGCTATGTGGGCTCCTTGGGCTACAAGTATTAGGATCATAGCGTATGCGAATGCAAGTGATACTCTAATGGCGGATATGTAGGGTAGATCTCCCGTAGACCTCCTAGGTAGTACTCCTAGTGCTGCTAGGAATGCTAGGACGGGGAGTATGTAGTATATACCTGCTGGTACGACCCAGACTAGGCTGTGAACCCCTAGCACGTTGAACGCTATTAGGCCTAGGGCTACTAGTGGTAATGCCACCTCCATAATCCTTATCGCTGCTTTGAACAAGCTCTCAGAGACATTGAGAACCCTTAGGGCTAGGAGGGCTATGACGGAGCTAGCACTTATCAGTACAAGGTGATCGTGGAGTTGTACGAGAGCTGCAGGTCTAATAGGCTGTCCTGCCGCCTTGAAGTGAGCCGCTATAGCGAAACCAACTATGACACCAAGTGTTGCTACTAGAGCTGGTACTAGGAAGACCCTCCTATCAACTTCAACACTAGACATTACATCGTATCTACCAGGCTTAGGCTCACCCTCTACTGTTATAAAAGGCACTCTAACCCCTGCAGCTACGAGAGCTACACCTAGCAAGGCTACGAAGAGGGGGATCTCGAAGACAGGCATAAGGTACTTAGCGAAACCTACGCCGAGATGATAGTATGCAAACTGGCCTAGAACAACCCAGGCACCAGGGCATATGAGAGCGGTAACTAACAAGAACTTCCTAAACCAGCTAGCTAAAGGCAGGCTTGGAACAACAGTGGCAGCGATTAGGATTAGAACAGCCCACCAGGAGGCATGGGCATGGCTGACCTTAATCCACTCAGGTACCACCTGCTTTTGAGCAGCAAACCCCCATATCCCAACCATCCCGGTGAACGTGCCTACAGCGATGGCGATCACGGAGGCTACGAACAATGGGATGTTAAGACCGAGCCTTACGGTGTCCTTCAACCCACCCAGCCTAGTATATATTTTTATTTGAAAAATTTTTATGTCTAACCCCGAACGCGTTCGGAGTCCCCCATAGTTCTCATAACCTCCTACTTCATGGAGGTGGAGATCCTTAAGGGTAGCCAGATGTACTAATACAATGTTTAGTGTGAGAGAAAGGAGGATGGGGTGGCTGTGTTTTTGGATTAGTGTTTTCACCTAGGGTGCTACTATGTTGTTGGGGTTTAATTTTACTGTTAGCTCTACTGCTTTATAGGTCCATCTTGGCCACTCGTTGTACCCGTGTATCTTCCTGTAGAAGTCTGATAAGAGTAGCTTTGTTTTGAAGAGCTGGCTGTACTTGTACTCTCTAGCCTTCTCCTCTCTAACATTCTCTCCCTGGGCTTTCGTCAGCATTGTTATTATCCCGGCTGTCGGGCTTATGAAGTTCATCCTACCAGCTAGCTCGCTTGAAGCTTTAACGGACCCCTCGTAGGATCTCTCTATGCCTGTTAACATGTAATCTCCTTTTATCCTGAGGATCTCCTTATCCAGCATTACTCTTATCGAGAAGTTTGCCGGTACTGGGTTTTCTCTTGTAGCCTTCGATATATCACCTTCTGGGAACACTAGGAATCCGTACTTCACATCTCTAACCCACTCCTGGCTGAACCTGTAGGGTTTGAACACGCCCACTCTACCCTCTGGAGCTATATCAGTCCTATAATCCCATGTTAGTTTGAATGTTAGGTTAGACCAAACCCCTGTTTCATCGTACAACTGTGTAGCCCTTATGCCAACCCTCATGTACGTTGATGCTATGAAGCTACCGCTAGTCGTGGCTATGATGGATACAGCTGATATGCCTCTCATGGAGTCTATGGTGTAGTTGAAAACCCTAGCCCCCCCTGGGAGTGCTCCTACAACCCTCTCCTCCTCAAACACCGGGGGTGCTAGGATCCTGTAGCTTAACATGTTATAGCCTACAGCCCTAGGCTCCCTGTATAAGGCTAGAGCTCCCGCTAGGACCCAGTAGTTCTGGGCTTTCGACACTGTAACAGTTATATTGTGTTTCCCGACGAGTAGTGGGAGGAGGCCTGTAACGTCTATTACCAGGGGTTCGAAGCCCAGGGTCTTAATGTTCGGGACGGGCCTCCAGAGTAGTGGGCTTAAGCCACCAGTATGGATCCAGGGCTGTGGTTGAGCTACAACCACTGGGATCCCATCGGAGTATACCCATATGAACCTATCCGGTGGTATGCTGTAGTACCAGAACTCCTCGAAGGAGAAGCCCTCAGTGTAGAGTATTAGCAGTGCTCTACTAACACCGCTGGGGACCTCGAAGGCCTCCCATGCCGTGGGGTTAGCTTTATCAAGCCACACGTTCGATACACCCGGCCACGCGGTCCTAGAGCTGTAGGCGAACAGGGGTATGACTTCGTCTGGTAGCCCCTCAGGCTTAGGGCCTGGGTATAGTAGTAGCTTGAGGTAGACGCTGAAAGCACCTGTCAGCCCTAGAGCTGGTATGGCCCAGTTCCTTAAGGCTACGGTGACGTTGATGGTAGGCCTACCGACTATGACGTTATAGAGGTGGGTTACATCGACTGTAACAGTCTGGTTGAACCTCTGAACCGTGGAGCCGAAGAGTGCGGGTACACCGTTTATGTAGACCCAGAAGGGCCTATCGTACTGTACAGCAGGCCTACCCGGGACTACGCTGAC
This sequence comes from Acidilobaceae archaeon, assembly GCA_028276165.1. Lineage (GTDB taxonomy): Archaea > Thermoproteota > Thermoprotei_A > Sulfolobales > Acidilobaceae > DSZV01. Next base: position 10,794 of record JAPYWV010000038.1, on the reverse strand, counting down.
AAGGTACACGTCAGCTCTCAGTAGGATCCTTGAGAAGCTAGGTCCAAGCTTACCCCAATCGAGTGATACGATGAAGCTCTCTGGGGCGGTGAACCATGATACAGTGTAGTTTCTAACAAGCTCTACAACCACGGGCTCCACGGGGGGGACGCTATACGGGTAATCCTGCCAACTCCAGAAACCAGCTACAGACAGCCCAGGCCTAGGGTCTAGGGTGCTAGTTGAATAGGGGAGGGTAGAATCTAAACCCGCTTGTTGTACACTATAGTGGTCCTCGTTGTAAAGCGTTGGTGTTAGGATCTGAGCTGCCAATAGCAAGGTGATTAGTAGAGGTGCTAGGGAGCTCATACAACCACCCCGCACCCTCTCTACTAGGTTAAACGTCTTAGCTGGAGTTTACCTTAAATACCTTATTGTTATCTCGCCTCCTCCTCAAATGCTAGGGAGCACCAGTCTACTTCAGCTACCTCCCTCAGGAGCACCGTTACGTAGGCTGCGGGGGGTAGGCATAGTGTTACTATAGCCTTATCCCCTCTTGTAACGCAACTTCCTAGTTTGAAGGGGAAGTATAGTGGTCTAGGGCTTGGTTTAAGCTCTCCTAGCATCTCCAACCTTACACCTTCAAGCTCTGCTACACCTCTAACAAGACGGGCCCAGGTTGTTGTAGCTGAAGCTAGTTCCTTTGACGGTAGTCTTACAGCTGGGAGTGTTGCTGTTAGCCCACAGTAGCCTATCTTCACTACGGTCTCCCTAATGCGATCCACATAACCCCCCTTGATGGCCTCTGAGAGGGCTCTATTGAATATGTAGGCTTGTAGTGCTTCAAGTGCTATGCCCGGAGCTCCCTCCATTACAGCCCATGGGTCCCTTCTCTTGGAGACGAGGGCTAGGGACTCCTCCTCGTAGCTTAACCTTACATCCCTCTCCAGCGGGTACCTGTAGGTGTACTCTCTGATAAGCCTCCCAGGCTCCCTTAGAGCTAGGGCTAAGCCGTATAGGTGGCTTGAAGGCCTTCTAACACCGAACCTCTGCGGCCCGTAGTAGGCTGGGATCCTATCCAGTGACCTGATGTTCCTGCATAGGAGCTCTGGATCCTCAGCCTCAACCTCAACCCTGAACATGTTACCCTCATGGGATCCAGGTTTGATCATAGACCCGGGCCCTAGATACCATGCCCGTACATCGCCTAAATCCACGTAGCCGGGGGTAGCTCTCGGGCTGATTAGGGATACGTACTGGTATGCTATTGCATTAGCATCCTTAAGACCTGCAATAGAGTACCTAGGGGCCCCGAGGTGTCTGGCTAGCTTCCAGCACGCTATCGTTGACGCTACACCAACCTTCCTAATAAGGTATAAGTGCCACTCCCCCCTCCTAAACCACGTCCTGGAGGGGACCTCGAATATCCTAAACCCATGGGGTGCTTCAACTCTAACCCTGGTAACCTCCAGGTTGCTAAGCTTACCCTCGATACCCCATAGGAGTTCTAAAGCCTTAATGTCAGTACTAGTACAGCTTAAGATGGCCCGTCACCCTATCAACTAGATCCTCCGGGGCAGGCCCTACAGCTACAGCTGTTAGAGTCCCAGGTGGGAGCTCCGTCCTACCAGCATCCCTTATGATGGATGCTGGTAGCCCGAGCTTCAAGGCGTTCTCGTAGATCTCTATGAGCTCCTTCTCGGAGTCAACACGGAGTACAACCTTCATCTGACCCCCTCTAACCCACTCATCAAGCCATCTAATCCAATCCTCGCGATTAGACTTTATAATGGATAGGACGGCATCTACGCTAGCGTGAGCCGCTTGTGCCGCCGCCTTACCCCTACTCATGTTTAAATCCCTTCTAAGCACTATAGCTTGTTTAAAGTTCAACCTACCTTGAGCCCTCCACATCAACGTCCGTAAATCACACTCTAGTCAGTTAAGGTTTTAAGCTATGAGGTTTGAGGTGTTTGATATGGTGTGTGCGGGTTGCTCCAGCCTATCATTAGGCCTGAGGGTGTTAGAGCCCACGTGGGTATCATAGGTGGTTCTGGGCTCTACGACCCAGGTATTGTTGAGAAGCCTGTTGAGGTTAAGGTTGATACACCCTATGGTAGCCCCTCAGACTACATCATAGTAGGTGATGTTAGGGGTGTTAAGGTTGCATTCCTCCCCAGGCACGGTAGGGGTCATAGGATACCACCTCACATGATAAACTACAGGGCTAACATATGGGCTTTGAAAGCCCTCGGGGTTAAATGGGTTGTTAGTGTTTCAGCTGTAGGTAGCCTTAGGTGGGATTACAAGCCTGGTGACTTCGTCGTCCCAGATCAGTTCATAGACATGACCAAGAATAGGAGGTTCTACACTTTCTACGACGGGCCTGCCACAGTGCATGTTAGCATGGCGGACCCCTTCTGCGAGGATCTTAGGTCGAAGATACTAGAGGTTGGATCCAAGCTAGGCTACACCATACACCCTCGTGGGACGTACATTTGCATAGAGGGGCCCAGGTTCTCTACGAGGGCTGAGAGTAGGGTTTGGAAGGATGTGTTTAAAGCCGACATAATAGGTATGACCCTTGTGCCGGAGGTTAACCTAGCGTGCGAAGCCCAGCTATGTTACGCCACTATAGCCATGGTTACAGACTATGATGTATGGGCTGAGAGGCCTGTAACAGCTGAGGAGGTAGCCAGGGTTATGGCTGAGAATGTTGCTAAGGCTAGGAATTTGCTCTACGAGCTAATACCACTACTAGAGGGGGAGCCGGATCCGGGTAGGTGTAGTTGTTGTAAGGCGCTAGAGTATGCAATTGTATGAGATTGAGAGGTATTACTTGGAGGCCCTAGGGGAGGCTGAGGAGCTCCCCCAAATCCAGGTGGGTGAGGGCACGCTCATAGCCTACTCTCGTGGAGCGGAGGCTCCAGCATACACACTGTATATCGCAACGTTGCACGCTGGGCTTAAAACGCGTATCGCATCAGCTGTAGAGGCTTCAGTACACCTGCTACCGTACAAGGATCAGGATAGGATGGTTTTATTCACTCTAAACCCAAGGGATACGAGGGCTCTAAACACGGTTATAACAGCAGCGTTGTTGAACGTGAAGGTAACCCTTGTAACACCACCACTCCATGAAGCCTACGAGGAGAGGGTTAGAATGCACGATGTAGAGGTGGTGAGGGTGAAGCCTAGACAACCACTACTAACAATGACGATAGCAGCTCTAAGGTGGACACCGAAGCTAATGGGGTTTAGGGAGGGGAGGGTTAGAGGGGAGATATCAAGCCTGAAGGACGCACTAAGATGGATCCATGAAAACTACAAGGACGTAGTGGAGAGCGGGGCGGTGTACGAGACTGTAGCCTACACACCATCAACAAGACCTGGAGCCTACTACTACTGTAGAGCAACTGGATGCCGCGAGCCAATACCACTAGAGGCGGTAGCAGAGCTCCCAAGAGGAGCGAGAATCCTAGGACTCCTAACAACAACTGAGGAGCACGCCTACAAAGACATACTACTACTAGCGAGAACACAGGGAGTACAACTAGACACAGCAACATTCAACACAGACCCGGTAACAGCAACACTATACTCAACACTATTAGCCCTAGCGACAACAAGAAAACCACTATAGAACAAACAGGGCCCCCGAGGAACACGTGAAACCCACCAAACCCCCACATACAAGGAGGGCCTCCAGGTATCCGCGATCTAGGCTCTAAGGCTACCTAAGGATAGCTGGCTTTACCGGAGAAGTGTTGTAATGCCACCCAGGTAGCAGGATCTCAGCCTAGCCTAACAGCCTTCCAGGGAGCCTCTGGGGGTATAAAGTGTTTAACCTTACGCTTCAAACATCATCGAAGGTATCCAGTTTCATTTCTAAGATGAAGCTTATTGAATTCCATGTTGTGGCTATTTAGGGTTTAACCTAAATAACATTGTATACGGTGTGTGCTCTGAATTCGGAGTATACGACTATTAGGGTTAAGCGGAGTACTAAGATGCTCCTAGAGAAAGCCTTGATTTACATGGAAAGCATGCTTGGGAGGAGGATTGACTATGATGAGTTGCTGAGGATTATGGTGGATAAGCTCCTTGGGAGGAGGCCTGAGCTCCTACTATGGCTTGTGGAGAACCCTGTGAAAGATTACGATAGAACACTGGCTCTAAGGATTTTAGGGGAGGAGAGGGCTAGAGATGAGAGGTTTAGAGAGGTCGTTGGAGAGGGTAGCTCTTGATTCAAGTGCGCTCATAGAGATCGTAGCTGGGAGCCATTCGGTTAAACGGCTAGTAGAGGATATTGAAGCTTACACGAGTAGCCTTAACATGGTTGAAGCTCTCTACGTCTTGTAGAATGTGGGGAAAGAGGAGGCGTTGTGGATCTGGAGAGCCTACTATCGGAGACAGCAGAGTGTAAATGTAAAATACCTCTTAGTCTCGGGGACTGCGCAACGCTAGCCTTAGCGAAGAAGCATGGGTTAACACCACTATTCCTAAGAATGGAGAAGGATTTGAGGACGGCGGGAGGGAGGGTAAGAGAGTGGCTCGGCCCAGAGTTGAGGTTCGTGCTAGGAGAGTAGGTGGGGAGGTGCGTCTCTCACAAGGTTGCTATTTAATACCTGTAGGTGCCCTCTACTAGGTTAAGGATCTCTACCGGGTGATCTTTTGTGGTTAGGCTTGCCTTGATTGTTACTAGTGACTCCGTGTATAGGGGTTTGAGGGCTGACGAGGTAACCCCCATTGTCTCCGGTGATGGTAGGTTTGAGCTCGTACTCTCCAGGGTTGTGCCTAACGATGTTAGCGAGATTAGGGCAGCTGTTCTTGAGGCTTCCAGGCTAGCTGATATAGTTCTGGTAACAGGAGGCACGGGGGTTAGCCCCAGGGATGTTACCATCGAGGCTTTGGAGTCTATAGCCTCTAAGAGGGTTCCAGGTCTTGGCGAGGAGCATAGGAGGAGGAGCTACCTCAGGGTGGGGGCTAGGGCTCTCATAAGTAGATCTGAGGGCTTCGTGGTGGGTAGAGCCCTCGTACTAGCATCCCCGGGTAACCCCGATGCTGTTAGAGTAGCACTAGACATACTAGCTGAGGTGGCGGAACACTGCCTAGAAGAGCTTAGAGGGGGAGGTCACGGGGGAGCTCGTTCGAGCTAAACGCTACACCACAGACCTTAGATTACACGTGTATCGTGGAAGGGTGCCCTCTCGTGGGATTGGCTGGTAGCGGCCCTGAGGCTGTGAGAGCTGAGATTGTTGAGATCGTCTCACACACCTTGAGGATCATGGCGGAGCTCGGTGATCTAGGTGATGTGAGGGAGGTTGTCATATTCGGTTCAGCCGCTAGGCCAGGTGATTTTGTACCAGGGTTGAGCGATGTGGATGTCCTCATTGTAACAGAGGGGGCTCCCAGGAGGAGGTTCCTCAGCTTCTACCAGGAGATAGGGGGTTACGAGGTTAGAGTTGAGGCCTCCCTCTACTCTGTAGATGAGGTTGTGAAGCTTGCTGAGGAGGGTAGCACTTTGATACACATGCTGAGACAGTCGATCCAAGTCTATGTGAAGGGTGAGAGCGTAGTAGCTAGGCTTAGGCCGAGGATCACGGATCACACGTTACAGGTACTAAGACGTTCAACACTAGCAGCTCTAGGCCTAGCACTTCAAGCATACTTCCACGGGGAGTATAGGAGGTGTATCCACCACACATACCATTCAATAAGACACCTTATAAGATACGAGGCCGCCAGGGAGGGTAGACAAATACCGATCTCCGATAGAGAGCTCCTAGAGGTAGCAGGGGCAGACGTTAGAGGTTTAACGCTAAAGCTCATAGAGTTGAGGAAGGCGAACCCGGGGGGAGGCGAGGCTTTAAAGTACATGGTAGAAGTGCTCAAGATCATAGCATCGAGGTTTAACCTTACAGCACCAGACCTAGAGGGTATAGTGGAGGCGCAGAAGGGGGTCATGGTGGTAGATGCTAGCATGTGCGAGGAGGGAGGCACTATAGTGGTTAAGCTCATGATGGTAGATGGTTTGAATGTGAGAGTTATAGGCTACACCGTCGACGGGGTGAAGGAGGTTAAATCAATACCATGCGTTTAACCCATACGGGGATGTGGTACTACCAAGGCTAGCAGGCTGGTAGGCTAACACGCCTCTATTCATAGTAGTCAAGCTTATAAACCCCGCTCTAGTATAGGGTGAAGTTGAAGAGAGGGCTTGATCCAGGGTATGGAGGAGGATGAGCAAAGTAGGCCCCAAAGGGATACGATAATAGGTAAGCATGTCTACGGGAGCTTCTACGGGATAGACAAGGATATAGGTGGTAGCGAGGAGCTCCTCAAGGCAGTGGTTGTAAAAGCTGTAAGAGAGGCTGGAGCCACACTACACGACATACACTCCTGGAAGTTCCAGGGTAAGAAGGGTGGGGTCTCAGTTCTAGCCCTGGTACTCGAAAGCCACGTAGCTGTACACACGTGGCTGGAGTACGACTACGCAACTGTAGACATCTACACGTGCGGCTCCCACACAGACCCCTGGAAGGCCTTCAACGTCATAAAGGAAGCTCTTAAACCCAAGTACTACACCGTGCATTACGCCGATAGAAGCCAGCTACCCGCATAGCAATCAGGGGGAGGGAGCGCCCCTCCCCCCCGTTTTCTTCCCATCCCCCACAAGGTATCGTTAAGAAACATAAGGTTAATAGCTTGGATTGTGGAGGATTTAACGGTGAATTGGGGTCTAGGTCGTGGTTGAGATCCGTTGTGAAGATTTGTGGAAGATCTATGGTTCCGGGATTGTTGCATTGAGAGGTATTAGTTTCACTCTAGTGGATGAGCCTTTGGTTATCCTCGTTGGCCCGAATGGTGGTGGTAAGACCACTTTGGTTAGGATTATTGATGGAGAGATTAGCCCCAGCAGGGGTTTCGTCTCGGTTAACGGTTTAAGCCCTGATGTTGCTAGGGTGAAGGGTCTCTTTGGTGTTATGCCTCAGGAGGCTATGTTGCATGAGTATCTCTCTGTGAGAGAATACCTATACTACCTAGCCCTGATCCAAGGTTTGAACAGGCATGAGGCTAGGAGGGAGGTTAGCAGGATAATAGATGATTTCATGCTCCAAGGATATGTCTCCACGAAGATCGAGTATTTATCAGGTGGGCTTAAGAGAAGGGTCCTCCTAGCCCAAGCGTTCCTGGGTTCACCAGAAGTACTTCTACTCGATGAGCCAACGGTTGGGCTAGACCCGGAGATGAGGGTTAAACTCTGGGATGTAATAATGAGGTACGCTAGGGAGCATGGTAGCACGATTGTACTGGTGACACACTACGTCGACGAGGTTAGGGATATAGCTAGTCGTGTACTCCTTCTTTACAAAGGCCAGCTGGTGTTCAACGGTAGCCCAGGAGAGCTTCTAAGCAGGATAGGCTACAAGTATAGGGTTCAGGTGAGACTACGTGGGTCCAAGGCTCTAGAGACCCCTTCACTGAGATTTCATCACAGGAGTGGCGATGTCATAGAGTTCTATGTTGTGGATGACGGGGAGCTTGTTAAGCTGCTAGACTACCTAGCGGGTTTCAGAGACTGGGTCTCGGAGCTCAGCATAGATAGGCCTAGTTTGGAGGAGTCTTACCTCCAGCTCATAAGATTACTGGAGGGCGGTGGCGGTGGTCAACATCTATAGGGTCTACGCTATTAGCGTGATCTACGCTCTGTGGATGCTTCGGAACAAGCTATTCTACCTATACCTAACGATCCTATTACCATTCACCATACTAGTGCCACTCCGCATTATTGCACCAGCTAGACTCGAACCCTTCATAGCTGTTGGTACAGTGATCCTTACCCTGATATACTGTTTCAGTACCGCAAGCCAAGACCTGGCCGTTGACAGGCTTCTGAAGAGGATAGCTATCCTACTAACAAAGCCTGTTACACCGCTAGAGTACTTCCTAGGAGTACTACTGTCAAATGCGATGCAGACACTCCCAGCAACGGTAATCGTGATCATTGTTCTGTGGATTGTGGGGCTGATAGAAATCAAGGACATAGCGCTACTACTACTGGGGCTCGTAGCCGGGTGGTATATACTTACGATCATGGGCTATATCACAGCACTAGCCCTACTCTCAAGAGACTACAATACAATCGTTATAGTGAGTAACTCCGTATCGTTCATAATAACGTTCATGGCCCCAGTCTACTACCCCCTAGAGCTCTTCCCAGAACAACTAAGGATACTAGCTTACCTAATCCCAACAACACACATAGCAAACATCATTGGAGAAGCATGCAATATAGAGTACGGGGTGCCCCTAACCATAACATATGTATATTTGCTGGTAATAGCATTCCTGCTCACAATAATCGCAGCAAAATCACTAAAACTCAAAGACATATACTAAAGCTTAAGATCTATGAGAGGACGTGATAAGTTTCAAAAAACCTAGAGCTACCAGGATGCCCTAAGGGGTTAGAAGAGGGTGTTAATGTAACATACAGGCTACGAGGGTGTACACTATAGGTAAGTGGGGCTCCACGAGCTAGTGGAAACCCTCTAAGAAGGCTTCACAAGGGTAATCCTTAAACCCGGCGAGTCCAAGGCCTTTAACGTGAAAGCGGTAACCACGAGTGACAGCCGGGCTCCAGCCATGCTAATAGCCAGTGTTGACAGCAAACTATACATGGTAGGAGTTTACAGGCTATCTCGCTGAATAGCTAACATTAGCTGCAGCTCTCCTAGAGGTGCTAGCTACCGTTAGTAGTGTGTTCACGCTTCCTCCAATCTATGCTTAATCTCAGCACTTCTACCAGCTCGTCCTCGTTTACACCCGCGGTCTTAGCTATTCTCGTTAGCTTACCCAGCGTTCTAGGGTGTGTATCACATAGGTTTACGAGCTTCCATATCATGTCATCCCTTGGTTTCACAGCCTCACCTGTTTCCACTGCTATCTTAGCTAGAGCTCTTAGATAGACTTTTCCATCCTTCGTCTTGAAATCCAGAGGGATCCGGCTATTGGTATTGACGTTCCTAGAGCTAGGATCGCTATTGTTAGTGCTACTGCTAGGATTGATTGCTGTGTTTTAAGTATATCAATAGTATTGTGCTTACCGTGGTTGGAGATGCGATCCAGAGGGCTATTACCGCCGCTATCTGAGCTACCAAGTGCCTTTCCCTTAGAGTGGACAACATCATGGGCTATTACGTACTCAAGCTCCTCATCATCTAGGATCTCAAGTAGCCTATTGCTAACCACCAGCCTATCACCGAAGATACCTTTAATAGCTGCTATCGGTTTAGAGCTCCTAACAACATCTATCCTTTTAAACCCTCCATGCCCTAGACTGCTTAGAACCCTCGCTACAACCTTTAATAGCCTCTCATCAGGCTTAACCTTAGGGGTTATCGCATCGAAGAGAAGCGTTAAACCCACCACTAGACTCGATAACAGTAAAAGAGTAACCTTGGAAAACCTCACCAATTACCCTCTCCGAGGAGCCCGGGTTAACACCGTTAAACACAGCGTAAACATAGGCATGCGAACCCTCAAAGAACACGGAGAGAGTGGTATCAGCATCCCCCTCCACCACCAAAACCCCGCTAAGAAGGCCACAGGTAAGACCAGATAGACAACCGGTATGGATAGCGGAGCCTTTAAACCCAACCCGGTAGTAGCATGAGATCCAGCTAAACTATCCCGGTCTTACAAGTAAACGGTACACTAGATTAAACCATAGAATTTAAGGTCACAAGCTAATACATGCACTGAGAGATATGAGATGTTAGCTCTAACCAGAATAATACTTGTAAAGACAGGGGTTCAAGAGGTAGAGAAGCTCCAGCCATATGGTGTAGGCGTAGTTAGCGTGGAGACCCCTAGAATAGTACTACCTTGAACAACAGTTAACCCCACAATGTACAGCCTAGGTAGTACCACCCCTAGAGCACACCTACAACTCTGGCACCATTTAGGAGGCTAGAGAGCTCCGCTTCGACGGAGAGCTTCAACGGAGCGTAACACTAGATCCAACATGCATCATCTAAACTGAAACCAGGTAATACCGTAACCGTGAACGGGTAATGAAGTTGAGGTGGTAGAGCTGGATAGTAGGTGGGATCCCGGACATCAGCTGTAGGTTAGGGTGTTACTAGAACCCTTAACACAAGACCCCTTTAAAGCCCTTGTAATACCATGGATGGGGTTTAGGTAGGAGTACGGGGTTTAAGAGCAAGCTAGAATAGTGTATCCTAAAAGCACCCCTCCATCGCGGTACTACGTTGAAAGGGACATAGACAGCCTACTAGGACAGCCTCGGAGGAGGGGTAAGACTCCCTTCAAAAGGAGTAGGCTTTCCAGGAGGGGAGAGCTTTAGCCCGCCATCTCACCCATTGTCCCTCAAGGGGAGTTTAAGGGTTACCGCTATGGGGGGTTTTAGCTTTATGAGCGTGCCATCAGCTTATGGGGGCTCATGGGGGTCTGGGTGGTTGAGTTAACTGGCGGTTAACTCAACCAAAGCCCATCAAATGGTTTAGGTTAAGTAGAGTTTAACCTGGGCCCGGTTTAAAACAAGGTTAAACAGATATGAAGTCATGTGAGCCGAAGGCGCCCATGTTAGTCTAAGAGCAGTTGATAGCCTAGTTACGCCTATTAAGCTCGAATTTAAACCCTATCTAGGATATCTCTAGACATGGGGAGCTCCTCTTGCCCAGCGTTAGTGAGGACAGCAGTGTTAGGGAATTGAAGGAGCTCATAGAAAGGGTTACCCTGAGCTTAACTAGATACACGATGACCGAGCTTAACATCGGCCCCTTAAGG
>JAPYWV010000071.1 GCA_028276165.1 Acidilobaceae archaeon | reverse complement strand
GGTATGATAACGGTACTCTACGGCCCGAAAGGTTGCGGTAAGACAAGCCTATTCAAAGCATTACACGATATAGTAACCTCGATGGAGGATGCCGACGTAGACATGGTCATCGTAGGTAGCGAGAAGGAAGCCTGGAAAGCTGAGAAGCTATACGCGCCAAGAACACTAAACGATATCCTAAGAGAGGTTAAGGGGGTACTAGGCTTCGATATATCATCAACAGGAGAGGTGACAAGCTCCTTAGCGGTTGACGCTACTAAAATCATAAGCCTAATGGTAGGCTACATAGCACAGATGCTTAGGAGCAAAAGGAAGATAGTAATAGTACTAGATGAGGTTAAGGCGGATAGTAGTGAGAGGCTAGCGGAGTTCCGGGGGTGGCTTGAGGGGTTCGCGAACACACTAAAATGGGATGCAGGGAAATACTGGATGGAGAAGGGGGGAAGCATATCAGTAGTAGCGTTGACAAGCGATGCTCTGGTATCAGAGATCAGGTACAAGGTTGGTTCTAAGGTTAACTGGGCCCTAATATGGAACCTACCATACAACGCCATGGTGGAGCTAGCAGAGCAACTGAACCTAAGCATAGACCCAGAGCTACTATGGAGGCTAACAGGGGGCAATCCTAGAGCTTTAACAAGCATAAGGTTGAGGGGGCTGGAGCTCTGGCTTAGAGCTGATGTCGTAGATGTTCTAGCTAGGATGGTTGAGGGTTTAAGGGGTGAGTGGGGGGGTGATGTGTGGAGTGAGATTACTGAAGCTGTTAGTAACATAGATGAGGCTAGCTTTAGGTTGAAGATAGCCCTGTTGAAGCACAACGTGCTAATCTACACTGGTGGAGTCTACGCATACCTCTCTGATATACCTAAGGAGGAGTGGGTGGGTAGGTACTATGCATACCAGATCCCAGCATACTACTACGCCCTAAAAGCCATGGTGGCTCGGAGGAGCCCCCACGTAACCCCAGACGATATACTTTCAATTTCATGATATGCGAGCTTAGCAAGCTAAAGTGCTACGCGCTATTCGAGATATGAGGTTAATGGAACTCCCATAAGGCTGGGTTACCTAAACCCCATGTCTAAAGACGCCTAGAGGGTTGCTAGTACCTCTCCTCTATCCACTCCCCCTTTAACCCATACTCGTCGAGTGCCTTGTAAAATAGCTTCTCAGCCTGGTAGTCCCAGTTTCTAATGTCCACCTTGAATCCCAGCGTCTCCTCTATATACCTCATGTTACCGCCTCTTGGGTGCAGGCTTTCACCGTAGACTACCTCTACTCCTGCTTCTGCTAGGGCTTTCGCTATCCCGAGTAGGTCCCTGTAGACGTCTGGGTTGTACTTGTTTGGCGGGAATACTGGTGATACGGAGGCCCCCGTTCTTATGCCCTTGGCTCTCGCCTCCCCTAGCACCTTGATCCTAACGTGTGGTGGTGGGACCCTAGGCTCTATTAGTTTTGAGAAGAGAACGTTCATAGTTGCTATGGACATGTGTAGCCTCACATTACCGCTGTGTCTCGCCAGTAGGTCTAGATCTCTTGCTACGAGGACGCTCCTCGTGTGGACTATGACTTTAACCCCTGCTGGTAGAGCTCTCTCCAGTATCCTCCTAGCCCATACTGCTAGCTGTGGTAGGTAGGGGTCGTGCATACTGCTCATGAAGACCTCTACCCCAGCCCACCTATGCCACTTGGTCCCAGCTATAGCCTCCCCTAGGTTGGCCGGGGTGGCGAAGTAGTAGCCCCACCTCTCCTTGACCAGCCACTCCAGCCCCCTCCTGGGGAAGGCTTTATTGTAGTAGTCTGCGTAGCAGAATATACACCCGTGTGTGCAGCCCACAGCGAAGTTTACAGCCCACCCTGTTATCCCACTCCTCTTTATGAGCGGGGGTTTAACCCTATAGCATCCAACCTTCACCCCAGCTGGCACGCTAGGGTTAGGGCATGGGGTGGCTTTTAGCTCCAGGGATGGCCTCAAGCCACTGGTTGTTATAGCGTGACACCCCCTTGTACTCTGTACCACCTTGAAGGCTTAAGGGTTGCACTATGTGTTCCGCTCAACTAGCAGTCTCACAACATCCGGGTCTTTTAGTGCGTGTCCTGTCGCCACTAGTACCACAGTCTCCCCTCTATCCACTAGGCCCTCCTCTAACGCCTTCAGGTAGCCTGCTAGTGATGCTGCGCTCGAAGGCTCTACTCCCAGCCCTTCGAGCCTTGCTAGCATCTTCATAGCCTCTAGTATCTCCTCATCTGATACTGTTAGGAGGGCTCCCCTGGACTCCTCTACTGATTTAAGAGCTTTAAACCAGTTTACAGGCCTTCCAATCCTTATGGCTGAGGCTATAGTTCTAGGCTCCTCTACGACCTGGAGCTCCCTGGATCTGGTAGACCAGGTTTTAGCTAGGGGTGCTGCCCCGGTAGCCTGAACCCCTATCATCCTGGGGGTTCCGCTTATAACGCCTAGATCTCTAAGCTCCCTAAACCCCTTCCATATAGCTGATATGTTCCCAGCGTTCCCCACCGGGACTACCACGACGTCTGGGGTGTAGCCTAGCTCGTCTACAAGCTCGAAGGCCAGCGTCTTCTGCCCCTCAAGCCTCCACGGGTTTACGGAGTTAAGTGGGTAGAGCTTGCTAGGGCTCCTCTCCACGTACTCCTCTAGCACGAGCTCTAGAGCATCATCGAAGAACCCATCGACCTCTACAACCTCAGCCCCATGTAGTAGTGCTTGGGCGAGCTTACCCCTAGCAACACCACCCCTAGGTAGGTAGACTAGACACCTAAGCCCAGCCCTGGCAGCGTAGGCTGCAGCCGATGCAGCGGTATTCCCAGTGCTAGCTACGACCACACCCTCAACCCCAAGACCTTTAGCTATGGTAACCCCCACAGTCATACCCCTATCCTTGAAGCTCCCAGTGGGGTTCGAGCCCTCGAACTTAACGAAAACGTGGGGGCCAGCAGCCCTATCGACTCTAACCAGTGGTGTCCCACCCTCACCAAGGCTTACAGGCTTAACCCACTCAGCCAAGGGGAGGAGCTCCCTGTACCTCCAAACACCAAACCTCCTAGCCCTAACCCTCTCCCACTCGAACCCCCTGTCAACTGGTGTAACAACCTCTAGGAGGCCCCCACAGGACCTGCAGGTGAAGAGCCTCGGGTTAGGCGGGTAGAGGGACCCACAGATAACACATCTAAGCCGGACACCCTCCCTAAACAAGCTCATGTTTCCAAACTAGACACCAGTAGGGTTATAGTGCGATCAAGCCTTAAAAGGGTGTAGTTGTTAACCCTGCACTCTAGCCTAAATAGGCTGGGTTGCCTAGAACACCTCCGGGCCCTATGATGCTGTTGGAGCTCTCTAACATAACGATAGTGAAGGGCGGCTTGAAGCTCGTCAGCGACCTCAACCTAACGGTTACAGGTGGCTCCATAGTCTGCATTAGGGGTAGGAATGGTGTTGGTAAGACCAGCCTTCTCAGGGTTGCAGGTTTCATTGAGAGACCCTATGGTGGCACGGTTAGGTTCATGGGCTTGGATGTGTGGAGTCTGGATGAGCAACGTAGGTCTAGGGTTAGGCTTGAAAACGTAGGCTACGTCCCGCAGTTCGCGGGGCTCATAGAGGAGTTGAATGGACTGGAGAACGTGGAGCTCCCCCTAACGCTACTAGGCTACGATGGTAAGGCTAGGAGGGCTGCTGCCCTTGAGGCCCTAGAGCTCCTAGGGGTCGGCCATGTTGCGTACAAGAGACCCTATGAGATGAGCGGGGGTGAGAGGATGAAGGTTGCGATAGCCAGAGCTCTGGCTAAGAAGCCAAAGCTAATGCTATTAGACGAGCCCACGGCAAGCCTAGATCCAGAGTCGAGCACCAAGCTGTACAGCATACTAGAGGAGCTAAGACTCCGAGGAGTCGGGATCGTTGTTACAACAACAGATTTAAAAGAACCCCTACCATGCACTGAGGACTACACGCTATCAGGGAGCCTGATGTTAACCATAACGGGCTAACTAGAGCGTAGCATGCCAGCGTGTAGATAGCATGGAGGTGTTTAAGATTAAGCATCATACGTACATACACTCCCTTAAAACCCCTACTCAAGGGCTAGCCAGTTGTAGTAGCCCGGTTGTGTTGAGGCCCACGCTACCATTAACCACTATGGCAGAGGGGGTATGGAGGGGCTTAGGCTAGCTGGGGGTTTAATCACAGCACCCTCTAGGAACAATTAGAGACTCAACCACAACAAGCATGTCTCAGGAAACGCCTCGAACATTCCATTCATAAGCATGTGTGCTAACAATATGCAATGAAAACTCCCGTTAGGACATGGGAAGCCTAGTATAGAATCAATCCATGTTAATGGGTGGTGGGAGAACTTCCCACAAACTATATGGGATGTGGTGGTGTAGGATCCACTCAATGGAATTGAAAGATGGGAAAAAGCTCCGGAGCTAGGGGTTTCTTAGCACTATGAACGCGCTATCAGCCTCCCCTCCTGCTAGCTCGTACATGTACTTTTCCGGATCCCACCTAGCCCATATGATCTCTACTAGCTCCAGGCCAGCTCTCTCTACGGCTTTGAATAAGGACTCCTTCGTGTACACAGGGTACCCTGTATCCTCCACCCCCACCACCCTACCATCCTCTCCTACAACCTCCACCCTATACCTGTAGTATACTCCCCCCTCTATCGGCCTGACATCCTCCCACCTCATGAGGGCCTTGTAAGTTTTACCGCGAGCTCTAACGGTAACCTCCCTAGGCTCATTGTATGTTGTGAAGTTGTAGTCGAATACGAGGACCCCGTTCCTCCTAACATTGGAGGCCATGTTTGATAAGGCTCTAGCAATACCGTCCAAGTCGAGTATGATCAGGAGCCCCATAGCGTAAGCCCCGTCAAACTCCCCCAGCCTACCACCCCTAAGCACATCGTATGTAGCGAAGGGGAGCCTCCTAGGAGCACCAAACCTCCAGTCCACGACATCAGTCAGTAGTACATCGAAACCAAGCTTTGAAAGAAGGTACCCATGTCTCCCAATGCCACAGCCGAACTCGATAAGCCTCCTAGCGTTAAACCTCTCAAAGACACTCTTTAAAACCTCAACCTCCCTCCTAACTCTCCTCCAACTAACATAGATCCTAGCGTAAAGCCATGGAGGGATACGTGTCTCCCAAATGTTAAACCACCAGGTAGTAACTCTTGTAGTGAGCCATATAGGTATATAAACGCTTTGTCTACCCCCAAACCGTTATACTCGTGTTGCGATCTCGGAGCCCCAGCTGGGGTTCGTGTGTCTAACGGTGGTGGAAGGCTGGAGATAATGTTGCCCTAGAAACCATACCTTATCATAAGGCCTAGTAGTGGTAGTGCTAGGGATAATAGTGTTGCGATGACCACGAACAGAATTGCCCTCCAGAACACGCCAGGGTTACCCTGCCTCATCTCCGGAACTATCCTTGCGTGAGCGTAGCCTGAGATTAACAGTAGCACTATGAAGGTTAAGATCTTCTCGCCAATCCTCCCCGCAGGCTCCCCGAAGCTAAACCACTCGCTGGGAGAAGCTCTAAGATAGGCCATGTAGAGGCCTGTGAGGGCTGCTACCAGCAAGCCTATGGTCGCAGGCCAAGCTATAGCCCTATAGAACTCCAGTACGGGCCTTGAATCCCTCAATCTTAGAGCTCTGACTAGAGGCCCTGTGGCTAGGATTAGGTGGGAGCCGACCCACATTGATGCTGCGAGCACGTGGATTAACTGTATTACCGGGTAGAGTGAGTCCAACACTAGCACCCAGAGGGGCCGCTGGGATGTCAAGCTTAAAAGGTATGATATGTACTGGTATGTACTGTGCGAAGGCTAGGGTTTAACTCTAACCCCGTTAACCTCAACATAGTCTACTTCAAGGCACGTCCTAGCCCTGTTCTCCTGTGTAACATGGCGGAAGACGTTACCAGAATCCCCCCAGGGAGGGTAGAAGACTGCATTATCAATCCATATATCAGCTCTACCTCTACTCCTCCTATCACTCCTAAGCCTCGCTACCTCAACCCCGTTTACGTAGAACGCGGAGCTACCCTCAAGCCACTCGACTCTAAACGTGTTCCACCTGGTCAAATCCAAACCCTGCATTGTGGGGCTTGAAGATTCAATGCGTATTGGTGCTAGGAAGGGTAGTATGTCTAATGCTATCTTGTAGAGGCTAACACTCTTGAAGAGGATTATCGGCTGGAACCTGTTAGCCATTTGAGCGAAGAAGCCTTGGAGCGGGTAGGGGCCCGCAGCCCTCAGGTATATGAACCACACGGGGTTGCTCAGATCAACTCTCATACTATGGTTCCAGAACCCGAAGCCAGCACTACCATAGTGAAGCCCCGTAAACCTCAATCTCGCCTCGAAGACCCCTTTCACCCATGGCAGGTCGTCGAACTCCCCGTCGCTCACCTCAGCGTTAGAGTAGTATAGAGCCTCCGTAGGCCCCATGCACATTTCGAGAACCCCGTCCCTCACATTGATCGACGCGTAGTTGTCAATCCTCCACTTCCAGTAGGGGCTCCTCTCCAAGAAGTCATCCCTAAGCCTGTACTCCTCCCCCCTCATGGCCGCCAGCCTGTTTAAATCCCGTCTTCCCCCAGCTTAAAGGGGTTACCTTTCAGCCACAATATGGTATGCTAGCCTCCCCTCCTTGAACTCCAATATCTTAAAGAGGCCCTCTACGAAGCTTATGGTAGCCTCCTTGGCCCTACGTAGGTTTCCTGGGCTGTGCACCCCTATGCCTATTGGTAGTGGGTTGATATCGACTACAATCAGGATTCCTCCCCTCTTAAGCGTTCTCCAGAGCTCCCCTACAACCACGGGGATCTCCTGGGGGTCTATGTGATGCATTGTCGTATGGTTGGCTGTGTAGTCGAATGTAGAGTCGGCATAGTGTAGTTTCCTCAGATCCCCCTCCTCTACTACTAGCACACCCCTCTCTATGAAACCCCTGTAGGCGAACCTAGCCCATGAGGTTGAGAGCCTGCTCAAATCAACACTATAAACCCTCCCACCGAGCTTTAAAGCTACGTTGAGTACAAGTGCTAGGTTGAGCCCGAAGCCGGTAGCAGACTCGAGGATTAGGGGGTTAGGCTTCCTAATGTACTCTCTATAGACGTCAGAGACCTTGAACACTAAGTCTACGAGCCTAGCTAAGATCTTGACGGCACGGTACAAGAGGTTACACCGTGTACCTAGGTAGGGAGAACCCCACCCTATAACACTGGGTATTGAGTGTTAGGCTGGGAGGCGTGGGGTTAGATTGGGGTAGAACTCTCGACGATGGTAAGCCTTTTAATCCTCGGCCTTGAGCTTCTACGTTATGGTGCTACCTCTAGGGTTGCGTGGTGTAGCTGTGTGGGTTTAGCTGGCGACGTACCACTACTAATTAGGGTTAATGGTGTTAACCGTGTTGTATACGTTCGAGACCTGCATAGCATGTCTAGGTACGATGTGGTTATAGAGGTTCTAGGTTTCGACTTCGAGGATCTATCTCTGAGGTTCCTTAGGGTTAAGGGTGTTAGGGAGGTTGATGTGGACCATGTGTACTCCATCGGGGTTACGGGCGGTGATCTCCTAGCTTCGGAGCCCCAGGGGGTTTACATTATAGACTCCCTCGGGGGTCTTCGCGTTAAGAGGGTTTCATCGCTCACCGGGTCGGAGGCCCTGGTATCCTTTGTTAGGTCTACTCCTGAGGATAACAGTGATAGGTTTAAGTGGCTGGGGGGTAAGGTTACCAGGGGTGGCTTCGAGGGCTTCCTGTGCGGTTCCCATGAGTGGAGCGATGTTAGCCTATCTAAGTTGAAGCGCTTCAACCCCCTTATCTGGGCTTACGAGGAGCTTGGTAGAGGTAGGAGGGCTAGGAGGGGTAAGGTTAGGAGGTGCTCTAGGAACCTACTTAAGGTCTGTGAGTTCTCGTGGACATCCAGGCTACAGGGGTTTCCATCCACCGTCCTGAAATCCGGTAGGAGGTTCTGTGCTATTACAACCTACGAGCACGGCATGCCTAGGGATTCCCTGGAGAAGCTACCTTTAGAGCCGTTCCTGAGGCTAAAGGGGGTTCTCAAGAAGTCAAGGCAGGTTGAGGCGGTACGCCACATAATAGGACATCAGAGGATGAAGTTCCTGTCCAAGAGGGTTGCCTCCCTAGCTCTAATACACCTGCTATGCGGTGGGCTCCCACAGGGCATGGAGGGTATCCCGGGTTTCATCGTAAGGAACATGGCCATGCTGGTCTTCAGCGACCTAGTAGCGGTTAGGCTAGCTGAGGTTAAACGAGTGGATGGAAGGACGAAGGCCTACGAGGTTGAGGTTGAGGGGAGGGCTTTCTTCGCTGGAACCATACCTATCCTCGTTGCACCCCCTTAATCATAGCTTTAAACCTTAGAGCGTCATCGTAGGAGTAGACGTTGTTGAAGAGGATGTAG
>JAPYWV010000097.1 GCA_028276165.1 Acidilobaceae archaeon | reverse complement strand
ATCTCGACTGGCCCTTCCTCTTCCTCTTATTCACTCTAAGCCCCTCCTCCTTTAGCCTCCACCTAGGGTTTAAATCTTATCTTGTAACCTTTAAGCTTATCCTTTCAACAACCTCTCTAACCTTACTGTTAGTCTCAACCAGCCTCCTCACGGGGGTTAGGAGCTCTGCTAGCGCCTCTGCTGTTGCGTTCTTTAAGTCTAGGGGGTGTAGTTCCCCTCTAGCGTAGGCCTCCTCCATATCCTCTACCCTCTCGAACTCCACCGGGCCTCCGTACTTTGCTGGCCTCTCAACTCTAAGCTTGTACCTACCGCGAGCTGCTAGGACGTACCTGTTTATCTCTATCACCGGGTTACCCTCTAGTACTCTGGGTGGACAGTACGCCCTCCTAAGCTTCTCCCTTATAACATCTGGTTGGTCGTGCAGGAATATTGCTGTCTCTGGCTTAGACTTGCTCATCTTAAACTCGGCATACACCTCGTCAACCTCAACACCCTCCATCCTACCAGCTCCACCTAGACCTGTGACTATCGGTGTGTGTACCGCTATAGGCTTCTTTAGAACTCCACCCCTAACCCTCTCATAGGCCCTCCTCATCTCAGCCTTCTCCGCTAGATCCCTTGCTAGCATGTGCGCCTTCCTCTGATCCATGCCCCCTAGGGCTATGTCTAGGTCTAGGTAGTAGATGTCTGCCACCTGCATAGCAGGGTATATGAGCTTCGATGCATCTAGCTCAGCCTCATCAGCCCTCCTACCCATTATCGTTAAAGCCCTCCTAATCCTAGCCAGGCTTGAGTTCTTAGCAACGTTTATAACGAGAGCCCAGTAGCTCGGATCTGATGCTAGCTCCTCTGCATCAACAAACTTTATCCTATCAACTGGGAGCCCGAGCTCCCTCATAAACTCTCTCACAAGCCAAGCTGCATCCCTTATTAAGCTCATGTCACCTCCAAGCTTGTCGTTGATATAAGCATGCCATGTGGCCTCAAGGACTATGAAGTCTACACCTGCTTCAACGAGATCAGCTACCTTAAACATCCACACAAGCCAGCCTACGTGGACTAGGCCGCTAGGCTCGTAGCCAATGTACCCTCTAAGCCTCCTACCACTCTCCAAAGCCTCCCTTAACTCATCCAACGTTACAATTTCAACAGTATTCCTAGTTATAAGGTCTAGCGTGGAGCCCTGTACAATAGCTGACACCTAGAAGGTAACCTTAGGTGTTCTAGCTTAAAAAGGCTAAAACCGGGGTTGAGGTGGATCTCCGCACACTCTATTGAGGGTTTTAAGCCTAGCTTAAACCCTATAGTTAGGGTTTAAGGGTTTAGAGTTGAGGTGTAGTAGGTCTTGAAGTACCTCATAAGGGCTAGGATTGAGGTTGATGGTAGGGTTGATAGGCATGACATCATAGGGGCTATATTTGGTCAGACGGAGGGCCTCCTAGGCTCTGAGTTCGACTTAGAGGGTCTCCAGGAGAAGGATAAGATTGGTAGGCTTCAGGTGGAGCTGAAACACCAGGATAATAAAACTGTGGGTATAATACAGGTTCCAAGTAACCTCGATAGGGTTGAGACAGCCATCATAGCCGCTATGCTTGAAACGGTTGATAGAGTCGGCCCCTACACAGCTAGAGTGATAGTCGAGGATATCAGGGATTTGAGGGCTGAGAAGATAAAAATCATAATAGAGAGGGCTAAGGAGATACTAAGGAAGATAAGGGAGAGCGAGCCCGACGTAAAAGAGGTTATAAGGCAGGTTGAGGGGGAGGTTGCGAAAGCCCCAAGGCTGATAGAGTACGGGCCTGAGAGGCTACCAGCAGGCCCTGATGTCGAGACATCTGATACAATCATCCTAGTTGAGGGTAGAGCTGATGTAATCAACCTACTCAAGTACGGTTACACAAACGTTATAGCCCTTGAGGGTGCTAGGGAGAAGATCCCCGAGACCATTAGAAACCTGGCTTCGAAGAAGAAGGTGGTGTTGTTCGTTGACGGTGATAGAGGTGGAGAGCTTATAGCATTAAACGTTATAGGGCAGATTAAGGTGGACTATGTTGCGAGGGCTCCAAAGGACAGGGAGGTGGAGCAGCTAACGGGGAGGGAGATAGCTAAGGCTCTCAGCGAGATGATGCCCGCGGAGGAGTTCATGAAGGAGCTTAGAGCGAGGGAGAAGCCTCCTGAGGTTAGGGAGGTTAAACCTGTAACGATACCTGAAGCTGAAGTACAGCAGGTGGAGGAGCAGGTGCAACAGGTACAAGAGGTTAAGGAGGTTAAACCCGTTGAAGCACCCCAGGCCCCCCAGGTTGAGACAGTGACGATAGCCATCCCGAAGAACGTTGTAGGGGAGATCGATAAGCTTAAGGGGACGCTTGAGGGTGTACTCTACGACCGGTCCTGGAATGAGATTGCCAGGGTTAAGGTTAAGGATCTTGTCTCAACACTCCAGGGCATGGAGCCTGGTAAGGTTTTCGCAATCGTATTCGATGGCATTGTAACGCAGAGGCTTGTGGAGCTCTCAGCGGAGAAGGGTGTAAACCTGGTTATAGG
Organism: Acidilobaceae archaeon; assembly: GCA_028276165.1. GTDB lineage: Archaea > Thermoproteota > Thermoprotei_A > Sulfolobales > Acidilobaceae > DSZV01. The sequence goes on along the minus strand of JAPYWV010000097.1, from coordinate 2,974 downwards.
GGCTAGGATGGGTAGTAAGCTATCCTACAAACCCCCCAACCTTAGGGTTCTAACGTTCACCGATATAACGTGACTCCACGGTCTAAGACAACATTATTTCTTAACGAAGTCTAGCAGGCTCCTCTGGGAGACCCCGCTCTTCAACTGCTTATCCGTTACACCGAAGTACCCTAGGATTCTTAGGGCTGCTGGTATAACCTGTTTATCCACGTAGTATTCGACGTCCACCTCGTCTACGGAGGTCATGAAGTATGGTTTAGCCTTGGCTGATAGGGGCCCCGTTCCTTTGACTATAACGTAGCCTATCTTAGTCCCAGGTTCAACCCTTATACCGGCTTTCACCATCATCCTGGCAGCTGTTACGTGCGGTTGCTCCGCCTTATACTCTTCAAGCCTCCTCGTTATAGTCTTCCATATTATGAGCTTATCCATGTCTATCCTCCCCTCTCTAAGCCTTCTAATCACATCCCTTACGTACTCTACTGCCTTAGACGTACTCCCAGTCTTCAAGACTATCTCTGCTACCGTAGCCTGCGTCTCCTTTGCCAGATCACTCCAATCCCCTCTAACAGCTTCGAACCCCACAACATCTATCTTCCCATCCACCGTTAGCCCTACATACCTCTTCTTAGCCTCTGTGAAGAACACCTTGGTGTAAACCTTATCGAGTTTTATGTCGAAGCCCAGTTCTCTCTCAACATACTCTGTAAGCTTCTCAAGCTTCCCCGGATCGTATTTGACGAAGAGGCTATCCGTGTCACCATAGACTACCTCTAGCCCTAGCTCCCTCGCCTTAGCTATAGCTGATCTTATAAGACTCCTACCCCACGCTGTTACAGCTTCAGCACACTCCCTACAATACCATCTTGCTGATAGCCATCCCATGTAGCCGTAGCTTGCGTTAGCTAGAACCTTTATAGCCTTCTGCCTTTCGTCCAGGAGCCTGTACTCAGGACTATTCCTATCAAGGGACTCCATTGCCTTCTTAATCTCCTTCCTCCACCTTAGGAACCTCTCCAGGGTTCTCTTGAAGAACCCCGGGGGCTCCCTTCTAAACCTATGACCTACCTCTGGTGCTACGTAGACCTCGTCCTCCCCGTAGTGCTCCCCCGGTCTTACCAGCGTATCAGGGCCGACATTGTATTTGACCATTATGTTTGGGTACATGCTTGCGAAGTCTAGGACGGCTATGTTCTCGTGTATACCAGGTCTAGGCTCTAGGACTATGGCGCCCTCGTAGCTCTCCTCACCCCTCTCCTCCCTATTCGGTATAAGCTCACCCCTCTTGTAAGCCTCCCTCATAAGCCTCCATTCAAGCCTGTAGCCTACACTAGCTGTCATAACCTGGTCTAGTGGTAGCCCGCTTATCTGGCTCATCTGGGCCCCGAAGGGTAGGAATTTGAGTGCCAGCCCCATAGTTGATACAACGTCATCCCTAAGGTACCTCCTCAGAGTACCCCTCTTACTCTTATCCCTCCAGTACTCCCCAATCTGCCACCACTCTAGTAGAACCCTCTCGCTCTTAGGCATAACGCCTAGGTAGTCTGCAACCTCATCCAAGCTCTTAACCTTAACCTCCCTAATCTCCATAGCGAAATCCAGGAGGTCTACGTTAAGCCTCCCGGGTATCGATATGTGGCCGTAAGCGCTACTCTGTGGAACCCCACCCCTCCTACGCCCAACATCCAGTGGTATACCGTGTATCCTAGCCCTCTCCATGAGGTAGGGCCAGTCGAACCTGTTCTGGTTGTAGCCCACTATTATGTCTGGATCCCTCCTCCTAACCTCCTCTATGAAAGCTCTAATCAACCTAGCATCGTTGGAGTCGTCGGCTTCAAGTATTAATGGCTCCTCGTCGCCAGGGTAGCTCATCAAGCCGATCATTATAATGGGGTCTCTCTTCGGATCGGGTGTCCTCTGGGGATTGTATACCTCTATGTCGAATGCAAGTATCCTCAAGCCGTCCAGGGGGTCGGCTCTAGCCTTACTCTCATCCTCTACGATCTCGCCTTTCACCACGTAAGCTTCATCTACACCATAGTAGCTTGGGTTTAGAGCTCTCTCTACATCAGCCTGATACCACCTCATGGGGTACAAGTTCTTGTCTATCAGGAACCTGAGGGTGAACCTTATATCGGCCTCCAGGACCTCCCTAACACCTGGTATCCCCGCAACCTCCTCCCTGTAACTCCTAACACTTGCTGGTATCACTGTTGTTATCTTGAGGGCTTTAACAGGTCTACCGTAGTAGAGCCTATCGACTACCTCAACCGAGGTTATGGGGCTTGAGGGTTTAGAGAGCTTCCTAACCTGTAACGCTACCCGCTCGGGGTCAGCCTCCTCCTCTAGGAGAGCGTAGAAGTAGGGTCTGAAACCCTCGTAGATGAGAACAGCCCTACTACCACCCTCAAGCCTAGACCATAGTAGTATCTTAGGCTCCCCACCTACAACCTCATAGCTGACATCGAGTAGCTGGAATGAGACCGTGCTGGGCAAGCCTAAGACCCTACGTTACGCTAGGTTGGCTAAAAGCTAAATCCTGTTAAACCGGCTTGGCTATGGTGAGAGCCCTGGTTTGTTAGGAGAGCCTTCTAACTAGGAGTACTGTGTAGGCTATGAGCGCTAGCGCTACTAGCGTTAACACTATGTTTACGAGAGCCCAGTTCCTAGAGGATGCTGTGATGGAGTCCCTGGCTAGCCTTAGCTCCTCTAGTAGTGTTGTTTGAGCTCCTCTAACCTCCTCTACCACTGCTGCCCTAGCTGCAGCTACATCCCTCTTCTCGCTTAGGTTAGCCATCCTAGCCATTATATCGTCTAGTTTTGAGTCGACAGTCCTGATCCCGGCCTCCAGCCCCCGGGTTCCCGCTACTAGGCTTTCGAGGACCCCTCTGACTGTAGTCATCTCCCTGCTAATAGACTCCATAAGCCCTCTTGTTGCTGTTGAGATGTCTGTAAGCCTTGTTAAGCTTGTATG
>JAPYWV010000096.1 GCA_028276165.1 Acidilobaceae archaeon | reverse complement strand
GTTTTAAGGTCTCCACCTCTACCAGCGGTGAGCATAACCATAACCCTTGATAAGGTTGAAGGTGACAGGGTTCTAGAGTGTACCGCTCATTACACCTACAGCACTATAGACTACTTTATCGAGAAGGGTTTGAAGTTAGATCAGGCTGTTGAGAGGGCTAGAGCTGACCCCCTAGCCCACCTCAGGAAACCCCTTGTTATAACATTGAATCCTAGGATGCCTAAGAGTGAGATTAAGGTTTCATGTGCTGATCTAAGCCCTATAGTAGAGGATCTCAGGAGGGCCATGGGTGGAGGTGTAGGGGTAGCTGGAGAGAACCCCCTGGATGGCATGGTAGCTCAGGGTGGTCTAGTGCAGCAGTCCACGTGCCCGGCACGGTTCACGGAGGTCTGGTGGTCTGATGTATACAATAGCATTAATAGCCCTCTTAGTGGGTGGATGAGCAACATTTACTACACTAACGGTAGCCCGGTACCAGATAGCCTTAAGCTAAGGGTTTGGAGAGCCTTCGCTAGGAACTGGAGCCTAGCATACTACTATAGAGCGGACAGCTATAGTGTGGAGAATGCTAAGTTTATCACCCTATGGGAGCTATCCTTCAGACCACCATCGAACCCAGAGTTCATCCTAGGAGAGAAGGTGTACTGGTTGGATGAGTGGGTTAACAGGGTTTTCAAGATATTCACAGACCCCTACCGTGCAGGCAGGATATTCGAGTGGAAAGACTATAATGAAAATAACCCTGGTGCGGTAGTAGAGTGGACCGACTATCAACCATTCTTCGGCATGAGATGGGAGAACCCGAACAACAAAGCCTTCGCGGCGATAGGAGCATACGCTGTGGGTCCTAGCGATTACTATAAACATGGGGTTACGATAGCTGGATTCATATTCCTCGGCAAAGAGTCTCTAACCATAGAGGATTCTATTACCGTTAGTATAGTTCTTAGTCCTGGGATCGTTAGTAAAGCGTATGTGGGCGCTAAGACCACCTATAGGTATCTAGGGGATGGCATCCTCCTGCGCTTGGAGGTTCAACCTGTTAGAGTTGTAAGGAGTGGCGTTGACTGTGGTGTCTACTGGAGGGTCATCCCGGTGCACGGCTTTATACCTTTGTACTCGGTTACAATAGACCTTGCTAGCTTAAGGCGTTTCAATAATAACGAGCCCCCATTCTATGATGAGATCCTCTACTTAGCGAGTCTAGATACCGTATATTATGCACCCGTCTACAATCCTCAACCGGGCACAGTCCTGTACCAAGATAATAGCTCTCACGTAGCGAGAATAGCTTCGGATCCAAACATGGCATTTATCGTCTCCAACCTGTTCCTACCAGCATTTGAACTGTTGATTGACAACATTGGGTGTAAAGCTGCCCCGGTTCCTGCAGTGTGCGCCTTCGTTTCGCTTATTGCAAGCAATGTCGTAAGCTACGCTTACGAAGATCTATATGACATGGCAATAGCGTTTGACTTCACGCTTGTAGCAGGGGGAGAATCTGCCATTGTTCGAATAGATAAGGTTACTTTAAGGTACGCTAATAACACCTACGTTAACCTAGGGTGGAGGCCTCTAATGGTGGAGTATAGGATATACATAGATGCTAGTGGAGGCCCACCACCCTGTGGTGACGCGTGTCCTTACAATGGGCATAGGTGATGTTAGACCGGGATCCACATATTCCCTTACAACATAATGTTTTTCTCCTAGAAACACGATTCCTAAGAGCTCCCCGGCATGCCCCTCTTCCAGTCTACGATGTGAGACGTAGTACTCGTAGTGGTCTGCTTTACACCCGCCTATCCAATCATACTCTTCACTATAAACCTCTCGACGACACAGGCAGGGTTGTCGACCCACATCGTGGTGGTGCTTAAGGGAAATCCTAGATAATCATAGCATTGAGCTTAATGGCCTTCACCTCAGGCCTTAGGCTACTAGGGTAACCCCCATGATAGTGCATGGGCCCAACGGGATCCCATGGAGTGTTTCTAACACTAGAGGGCCCAGACATTCCAGCCTTGGGGTTGAGTTTTACCCTCAGCAACTCTCACAACGTCTAGCACCTTCTAGGGCTCATGTCTTGCTGAACTCCTGGAAGCTTTCATACACGGTTGAACTCCAACGAACTCGTAGAGGTTACCATAGGCTTGTGATATATCGATCCGGCTATCGGGTCTAGGAGCTCTACGCATTGAGACACCACGAGGTTACCTAAGCTCTGGTTGTAACGGTAACTCCATGAGGCTAGGATCCCTACCAACATAAATGGGCTTTAGAGGTAACCCTGGAAGCTCATGGCGGTTGATGAGGTATAGGATTAGGTTACTCTAACGCTTGACCCCCACCCCGCATCCCTAGAGGCCTAGCCCTGTGCTAGGCCTCCCCGAGCGGTTTGTCGGTTTTCCGCTCGGACGCGCACTCCTCATCTTTCTATCGGATTCCCCATGCTTGGGGCATCACTTTCTTCAGCTGGCGGGGGCCCGCCTGCCTAGGGGGTAAAGACCCCCTAGGCACCGGGCACTCTGTACCTCAACTGGAGCTTATATATTCTCACTCTATGTATGATCACCCCTCGTCCTAACAAACTCTCTCTTCCATCCCCGCCTTGAAAGGCGAGGCTTTCAGTTGTAAAGGGGGTATGCTGGTTGCTTTCATTGACGGGTGAGCTGGGGGTCTGTTTATCGAGGATTGTGGTGTGGTGCGGGGGGTGGGATTTGAACCCACGCAGGCCTACGCCATCGGGTCCTGAGCCCGACCCCTTTGACCAGGCTCGGGCACCCCCGCATCTCCTGGGGGTTTCCCACTGTTACTGTTTAGAGGTTTGGGGCTTTAAACTCTCCTCTATCCGCCTCCCGTTTTAAGGTTGTGTTTGCTCTTTCAACCTTGGGGGTTTGCTGGGTTTGAGGTTTATCGTTGATACCATGCTGGGTGATGTTGCTAGGTGGCTTAGGATTTTGGGTTTTGATACGAGGTACTCTAGGGGTTACTCTGATAGGGAGCTTCTTAGCGAGGCTCTGCTTACTGGGAGGATTCTGGTTACGAGGGATAGGGGTTTGTATGCTAAGGCTCGTAAGGCTTCTGTTAAAGCTGTCCTCGTAGAGTCTACTACTATTGAGGAGAGGCTTGCGGAGCTCTCTGTTAAGCTTGGTTTCGAGATTAGGGTTGACCCTAATGCTAGTAGGTGTCCTGAGTGTAATGGTGTTCTTGAGAGGGTTGCTGATAAGAGTGTTGTTAGGGATCGCGTGCCCCCCCAGGCTTACAACTCATACGATGTATTCTACGTGTGCACTGTCTGTGGTAGAGTCTACTGGGAGGGGAGCCACTGGGTTAACATTAGGAGGATTGCCGAGAGCTCTAGGAGGATAGCTGAGGAGATGAAGAAGGCTTATAGACTTAGGAGGTCACAGCATACCAGGGGGGCTTAGAGGGTGGTGTTGGGGAGGGTTAAGCAGATGATCTTCATGTGGCGTAGGATACTAGCACTCTCATCCAAGCCTAGCACCGACGAGTACCTACTACTCCTAAGGCTAACACTACTGGGCTTCGCACTACTAGGTAGCATAGGGTTCGCGATACACATGGCATACATACTGCTCACAACGAGGTGATGGAGGTGGCCGAGGTTAAATCGAGGTTCTACGCAATACACGTCGTGAAGGGGATGGAGGGTAGGGTTGCACTTCTACTAGAGGAGAGGTCTAAGAACATGGGGTTAGATGTGAGGAGCATAGTGGTACCTGTTGATGCGAACGGCTACCTCATAGTAGAGGTTGGAAGCTCAGGGGTTCTATACCATCTAACCAGGGGTGTTAGGTATGTTAAGAGGAAGAGGCCTGTAGCTGTTAGGGAAGAGGATGTGCTAAGGTTAGCTAAACCAATAGTAGAGGCCCCCAAGGTGGCTAGAGGGCAGCTCGTCGAAATCATAGGCGGGCCATTCAAGGGGATGAAGGGTAGGGTTGTGGAGGTCTACGAGGCTAGAAAGGATGTAGATGTATCGCTACTAGACTTCAGGATGGTTGTGACAATACCGCTTGAACTCGTTAAACCCATTGAGCAGAAGTAGCTGGAAGCCCGGGATCCCTGGTAGTAGGTGGCATACGTCGAGGCTGATGGGGGGCCTTGAGCGGTCTTAACCCCAACACTGTTCTCGTCAGGTATGGTGAGATTGGTGTTAAAGGTCTAAGGACTAGGAGGAGGATGGAGGGCCTCCTGGTTAGGGCTCTTAGAGAGGCTATGGACCACTTTGGTGTTAAAGGTGATATCGAGGTTAGCGATGGTAGGGTTTTCATATGGGATCCTAGTAGTATTGAGGGTGCTGTTAGAGCTTCAACGAGGGTCTTCGGTGTTAAATCCGTATCACCGGCTTACGCGATAGACTTTAGCGATCTAGAGGATCTTGTTAGGAAGGCTGAGGAGTTCTTCGCTGACAGGGTTAAAGGTAGGGTTTTCAGGGTTAGAGCTAGGAGGGCTGGTGTACACTCGTTCACAAGCAAGGATGTTGAGAGGCTTCTAGGCTCGAAGCTCCTCGAAGCAGGAGCCCTCAAGGTCGACTTGGAGAACGCTGAATACACGGCCTATGTTGAGGTTAGAGGTAGTAGAGCGTACCTCTTCGACACCATAATAGAGGGTCCTGGAGGGCTCCCACTGGGGAGTGAGGGTCTAGTCCTTGTGTTGTTCAGTGGAGGCTTCGACTCAACGGTAGCCTCATGGAGGTTGATGAGGAGGGGTTGTACGGTGAACCTGGTACACTACGATCTAGGGTTCCCCGAGACTGTTAGGGTTGCGGTTGAGGTAGCGAAATACATAGCTGATAACTGGAGCTTCGGTCACAACATCAAGTTGTACATAGTGAACTTCAAGGGTGTAGCGAGGATAGTCAACGGCCTCGTATCACCACCATATAGAACACTTGTGATGAGGAGGCTTATGCTAGAGCATGCTGAGAACATTGGAGCTGAAGCTCTAGCAACAGGAGAGTCCATAGGCCAGGTTGCAAGCCAGACCATTAGAAGCCTATACCTTATAAGCAGGGGTATCAGGATACCAGTGCTTAGACCCCTATCTGGCTCTGATAAAGATGAGATAGTCAAGGAGTCCATGAGGATTGGGACTTACGAGTTGAACAAGAAGCAGGTTGAGGTATGCGGTTTAGCTGCAACACCAACACCCAGGGGCTCCCCGGACGCTTTCGAGAGGGAGTATGATAAGGTAGCAGACGTAGTAGTCCCGGACCCTGTAGAGGTGGATCTTAAGTCGAAGAGCTTGGATGAGATACTAAGGAGCCTAGGGTTATAGCTTGGACTACCGGGAGCCACGTTGAATAGGAAGGTTAGCTTTTACTGGGGTGATGGGTACATTGTTTGTAGCCTTGTAGCTGGAAACCTCGAACTTAGAGCTCTTAACACGACAATAGTCTTCGAGAATAGAAGTTTGTACGTAGAGGGTTTGTTTGAGGGGATCAGGGAGTATAAGTGGAGGCGTGGTAAGAACGTTTACGTGAATCTAGCGTTCCCAATCAGGGGTGTTAAGAGCGAGGGGGTGGTATACAGGGCTGACGCTGATACCCACCTCGGGCCCTACGGGCTCGTCTACACGGTTATTGAAGGTGTGGGGTACTATCTAACAATATACCCTCCCCCAGGGTCTCTGTACGAGTACT
>JAPYWV010000095.1 GCA_028276165.1 Acidilobaceae archaeon | reverse complement strand
ATAGTTCCCCCTCCTAAGGGCCTCCCCAGCGTGCTTCAACCTCTCCATAGCCTGCCTTATGTAGGCTTCAGCCATCGCAGTGTTCTTCAAATCTCTATGACCTCCCCCGGCTTATAATCCTTCTTTAAAATCCAATACCATAGCCTGCCAACTCTCCTCCTCTCAGCACCTAGAGCCTTCAGCTTCTCGGCAATCTCGTCTAACACACTCTTGAAGAAGTCATCTCTATCGAATACTATCACTGCATCAACAACCATATCGAGGTATAAGGGCCTATGCCTTCTAGCCTCCACGACATCCAGGATGATAGGGGAGAAGTCTAGGTGGTAACCTTCAGACCACAACCTCTCCATGAGCTCTTCAAGCTCCCTCTCAGCCTCCTCGAATAGATCGTGCCTCTTAAACCTAGACCTAGGCAACCCCCTACCAACAACCAGTAGATCCAGATCACTATCCCTCCCAGCCTCGCCACGAGCAACAGAGCCGTAGACAACAAGGGATACAAGCCTATCACCCCATTTAGCTAGAAGGGCTTTAAGCAGCTCGCTAACAACAGTCCTGTAGGGCTCCCCTAGATGCTCAACACCAACACGGTACCCTTTAAACTCCACGGAAAACCACCAACCCAGCTTTCCAACCCCATGTAGGGATTCGAGTGATCCCCTCCTAAAACGTCGGAATTGCAGTATACGACTACAGTCCTTCAATGCCTTGTTCTACTGGGTTCACTCTAAGGTTCTTAAGCTTAACGTCTTACACTTTGTTAAAGTCTAAGAATCACCCCGGAGCTACTATGTGTAGTTTGACTGTAAACCGTTATCTATGCTGTGTAGAGGAACGTTATGAGGAGCTCCGCGGATCTAAGCTTAGGATTTAAAACCTTCCAGGTAGACATGTTAATTGGATGAGGAGCTTGTGTGCTACTGAGCCATGATGAACTCCAAGCACCGACAATCTCATACACTCGACCCCGAGGGCTCCCAGACTCTCGACCATCCATAATTCAATATGTCCTTACCAGTTACCATAGCATATCTTATAATCCCTCAGCTAGCAGTACCACACGGTGACGAGCTTGTACTGGAATGTGGTTGAAAGTTTTATTATTGAGAAGATGAGCGAGTATAGGATGCCTGGTTTAAGCATCGCTGTTGTTAAAGGTAGCGAGATCGTCTACTCCAGAGGTTTCGGCTATAGGGATTTGGATGCTCTAGCCCCCGCTACCCCTGCTACAATCTACGGTATAGGTTCTATAACTAAGTCCTTCACTGCACTCTCCATACTGATGCTTGCTGAGAGGGGGCTCCTGGATGTCCGCGATCCTTTCAATTCCATTGAATGGATTCTGTATCATCACGGTTCATGCCCACTATGGAAATCTCTCAACTCCATTGAATGGATTCTATTCCATTAAGCCCCCGGGTGGGGGCTCCATATACATGGTGTAGGATCTGGTATTTAAGCTTTACGCTTTCATCCCTAGTGGTATCCCGGCTCTGGGCTATGCTGAAGCTTTCATTAGAGGTGTTCTAGGCCTGGATGGCCTGTGGCTTCCACTAAGCTACCCAGATGATGTTATGACGTTCATGAAGGGCTTTGAGGGTTGGGTTGAGGCTAGACCTGGGGAGAGGTTCTTCTACCTAAACGAGGGCTACGTCATCCTAGGTAAGGTTGTTGAAAGGGTTTCAGGTGTTAGCTACGAGGATTTCGTTAGGAAGAGCATCCTGGAGCCTCTCGGGATGAAGAGGAGCTACTTTAGGAGGGAGGAGGTGGAGGGGGATCCTGAGGTGGCTGTAGGGTATGTAATCGATAGAGATGGGAGGCATGTGAAGAGCAGGTTCCCATACGGTGTTACAGCTGATGGAGGCCTCCTAAGTAACCCACTCGATATGGCCAGGTACATCGTTATGCTGTTAAACCGGGGGGTTTACAATGGGGTGGAACTCCTAAGCCCTAGGATGGTGGAGCTAGCTGAAAGCATACACACTAGGCTACCCTACGAGTCGATGGTAGCAGATGGCTACGGCTACGGGCTCATGGTAAAAGAGGATTTCCTAGGCAGGAAGCTAGTAGGACACGGAGGCTCCGTTCTAACATATACAGCCTATTTCAACTCCATGTAGGGATTCGAGTACACCGAGGAGTCCTCCTCACTACTTTCAACTCCATGTACGGCATACAGTCCTCCCATAGAGTAACCCCCAGTAATCTCGTCATCGCCCCTGCTTTACTAAAATACATTCTAAGATTCTTAAGCTTAACGTCTTCACTTATTAGATTCTAAGATCCACTCGAAGCTGTTATGTGTAGCTTGTTATGTCTAACTGTAGCGGTTACCCCCTATCGCTAATAGCATAGTACACGTTAGCCCACATGCTAGGCTACAACCCCGAAGCTCTCGAGTTCAGGAGAATCGATAGAGTCTATGGTAAGCTACAAGGGGTATACGAGACGTTCAAGGGGACGATGAGGTTAACAGTTAGGAGGAGAGCGGGAACACTGGTTATAGAGTACAGGGATAGACTCGTAGAGGATGTAACCCCACTAGCACCAGTAAAGGTGGAGGAGGACTACGCTCTCTTCACAGCATACACGCTAACAGGAAGGATACCCGTAGAGTTCAGGATTAAAGGTGATAAGGTTGAAATGTTATATGAGAGGTACAAGCTACTCAAAGTTCAAAGGGCGTAACGGGCATCGTAGTATAAAGGGCTGGAAGAGGTGAGAGTAGAACTGGGGGATGAGTTTAAGCTCACCCCCACTGAGGGGTGAAGAGCCTTTTAGGGCTACGACCCCCAACCCTACACTTACCGAAGGTTCTCCGAGCCGGGATTGATGCTTGCTAGGGTAACCCTGTTAAGCTCAAGTGGTAAGCTCAGGCTACCATCATATACGGTAGGGGGTTTAAGCTTACCTAAGCTTCTCTAGTACCACACCCTTTCCTGGTATTATTTCTAGTTTGAATGCTGTCCTAGCGTGGTTTGTCATTCTCATCTTCTTTATTATCATGTACCTCCTCACCTCTTTGGAGCTTTCGACATCATCCATCCATAGGTGTAGCACGCCGTCCGCTATGTGTTCTAGGCCGAAGCCGAAGGTCGACTTGGTTGTCATGGCGTACTGTGACACCAGGTATGCTGTTACGTTCTCCCTGTGGGTTGCTATCTTGAGTTCATAACTGTACTTCCTGGCCATGGCCGGCTTGTCTGCCCAGAAGGCGCTTATCGAGTCTATTATGAGCCTTACGTGCCTGTAGGGTGTCCTGGCCTTCTCCTCCCTGAGCACCCCCAGTATCCTGTAGGCCTCGTGTATGGCGGCCGTGAGGGTCTCTATGTCTAGCACGGCGAACCTCCTCCTCCTAGCAACCTCCTCCCCCTGCTCCTCCTGGCTTTCCGAGAGTTGCCTGGCTATCTTGAGCAGGCCGAATATGTCTATCACGACTATGTTGGGGGTCTCGCCCGGCTCAGCCCTACTAGCTATATCGTAGGTTTTGAACTTCTCGAAGTCCATGCCAAACATCCTAGCCTGCCTCATAACATCCCTGAACTCAGCCTCCGTCGTAACATAGACAACGGGGTCACCGGCGTTCAACCCGGCCCACGCGAAGTGCATGCACATGATGGACTTACCAGTACCGGGCTCGCCAGTGATGGCAACCCAGCTGCCTCTGGGAACACCACCCTCAAGAGCATCATCTAGCTCTCTAATACCAGTGGATACCCTAACAACACCACCATAACCCAAACCCGGCCACCCCAGAAAGCATTTAACTAAACACTAAACCTAATGAATGCCACTAGGCCCTCTAGCAAAGAAAAGAGAAACACATTTGATACCATAGGCTAAGTTAAATTAGTAGAGCCGATGGTTTAAATTACACCATCCTAGATCCATAGTATCTCTAACTAAACATAAAAACCCTTCTAGTGGAAATGGGAGGGGAAAGAGTGGTATTGAAATTGTAGAAATGTAGGAGAGCTTTGGGGTTACGAGAACTTGATGTCCTTGAATGTAAGTATTGCTTTTACCTCCGGTCTCAGGGAGCCTTTTCCCCTTAGGTTTGCTCTTGTGAGCTTATAGTCTGGGTTCTGTGCTACTGGTTCTACGCTAGGTGTTGTGGCAGCGTTCGCTCCTACGCTATAGGGGTGGGCCATGATTAGGAATGTTACACCAGGCTTTACTGTCTCGCTCACCCACACTATGGCTGGTACGGAGAATTGATGATAGGTTTTGATAACATAGTGTACACAACCTCCTTAGCCTTCAGCCTAGGGGGTGTAGGCTATGCCATAGCTCTCCTTCACTTAAACATATGGGTACTGGTAATCGACTTAAAGCTGAGTCGTAGAGGGATAGGGGGTATTGGAGGATCCGCAGTGTGGTATCCTCTTATCTTAAAGCCTAAGCGTGCTTGGTATCTAAGCTTTTTAGAGTATCAAGGGAGGGTTGGGAGCCTCTTATCCATGTCTCAGAGTAGTAGATCGGAACCTCATGATCCTATAATGGGCTTGTTTAAACTTCAAGGGCTACATGCTAGGAGCTATCGCCTCTAGGATCTAGTTCTAGCTCTTCAAGTAGCCCCTCGTAGTCTATGCACTCTAGGGCTGTAATCTTCTCCGTGGCGTCTCTGAATATGAATGTTGGTGTCTTGAGTGGAAGATCCTCAACGTTAACCTCCGCTCCTTCAGGTTTAGCGAACCTAACGTGTAGAACACCGTCAGCCAGAGATATGTCTATGAAGCTACCTGGTAGCCTGACACCAGTACTCTTCTCTACTGCCGAGAGGAGAGCCCTGATCTCACGATCCCCGAGGGGGCTGGAGGTCTCACCTCCTGCCTTAGGAGAGTGGAAATCCTTTCGCTTCACAGCTTGAACCATCTCCTCCTCCTAAACCTCTGATAGCTAACTCAGCCTAATAAATAGCATGTCTTAACCTTACCACCTTTGACCACAACCACGATTCTCAAATCATTTAACGTTCTAAGATAGTATAGGACGTTACTGTCCTTAGCATCAACGTATACTTCATCCGGGTTGGTTACAACTGATTGAAGGAAGTCTGATAGCTCTTGCTTAGGCTTTAAGATAAGAGGGTAGCACACCGCAGACCCTCCAATACCCCAAACTTCTAATATTAAGCTTTTCAATAACATCCGGGTGTCTACGAAGTATATGGTTTAGAGTATCCTCAGATATGGAGTACACGAAGTACCCCTTCAGCAGGTAGCCTTCTAACCTTTTAAAGGAGTTCGCTCAGCTACTTAGGAAATTAGATAGCGAAATTCTTGAAACTTAAGAAATAAAGCCTAAAATGGGAATTCAAAAGCATGTGTAAAAGCAAGTACGAGATAAACAGAGACGCGTTGTCAGCACATGTCAACCTAGATGTAGCATGCACTATAATGCACTATGCAACGTTCAAATGCAATCTGAGACATGGAGGCCGGGCTTGCTAGAGGGGAGATTGAATCAACTAGAGGTGAGGTTTAACACGGCCCTTAGGCTCTTTAGGAGCTCTCAGGAGTTCCTCGTAGACCTCTTGGCATACGAGGGTTTGATGAGGAGGGAGGCCTACATACTGGCTAGGAGTGAGATACAGAGGCTCTTCACAGAGCCCTGGAGCTCCTGAACAAGGATGAGCTAACGCTAGAGGAGGCCCTGGAGCTCTACAGGATAGCTGATAAAGTTGTGGAAGAGTACCC
>JAPYWV010000016.1 GCA_028276165.1 Acidilobaceae archaeon | reverse complement strand
GCCTGATCTGGTGGTCTCAGGTGTCAACTCAGGCCCTAACATGGGGTTGGAGGATATCCTGACTAGTGGTACTGTTGGCGCAGCACTGGAAGCGTACCTCCACGGGATCCCGGCTATAGCTGTAAGCCTGGCCCACAGTGGGTCAGCTAGCCTGGAGGATTACAGTGTAGCCTCTAGAGTGGCATCGAGGCTAGCCAGCCTCCTACTCAACAGTATCTCCGAGGACCGCTGGCTTATTAACATCAACGTGCCCCCTAGGCCGAGGGGGGTTATTGTAACGAGACCTGCCGTGAACACCTATAGAACCAGGTTCAGGATTCAGGGTGAGGTGATAGAGGTGGAGAGCGAGCCTGTTGTGGAGAGGTACTGGGATAGAGCTCCTGGAACGGATGTATGGGCTGTGCTAAACGGCTACATATCCATAACACCTCTCAACGTGCTCAAGCTACTAGATCCCGACGAAAGGTTTAAATTGAAGTTAGAGAATGCTGTTAGAAGGTTGGGTGAAGAGCTGGGGGTTACGGTGTAGAGAGTTGGATAGCAGGATAGCCTATGCTGTGGTATCGCTCTACATAATAGTCCTATCCCTGATCCCACTGGTAGGAAGTATCCTGGCCTTGAGAGAGTGGGTTGGATTCGATACGGGAGCATACTATTATAGGAGTGAACGTCTAGAAGTTAGGTTCACGGGGCTCCCAGAGGGTGTGGGTAAACCTAGAATCTACGTATACATGCCGAATAGCTCCTATAAACCCGTAATGCTGATAGACTTAGATGATAGGGAGAGTGTTGTTAACGGGTTTAGCTTCTTCTACGATTCAAGAGAGATCAAGTTTAAGGCCTTTAACAACACGCTACTGGTGAACTACGTCTTCGATAGCTTCAACGTGACTAAGCGCATCGTAGCATACAATGAGTCCATAGTGTTAGGTTTTAAATCCACGAGCGACCTAGGGTTTAGGATAGTATTCAAGGGCAAGAACTATACTCGTGTTAACGGGGTTGACCTAAGGGAGTTTATAGGTAAAAGTATAGAGTTTGATAACATCACCAAGCTCAACTTCTCCTTCGAGAGTAGGCTTGTAGGTGGGGGTGGCGGCTCTCTAGAGCTCTCGAAACCTGTTAGGGTTATTGTTAGAGAGGATGTGGAGGGTGTAACATTGATAGTGTTAGAGTTTAGAGGAAGCGAGCTTGAGGTTGTTGTAAGGGGGTATGTTGAGCCCGTTAGGGTTAGCTCTCTCACACACTCTATATCCGGCCTTTTGAACCATAGGGTTGCACAACTACTACTCCCCCTAGCCGCCTTGATAGCCGTATCGTTTGGGTGGATTATTTGGAGAAAGCTCTAAGGGTAGCCTTGCTAGCAGCCTTACTAAGACTCCTCGTAGCCCCCTTCCTAGGCCACCTATGGGATATTAAGACGATGCAGGAGACCGTCTACTACACCTTAAAGGGGGAGAATGTGTACACGCTAGTCTACACTTTAAGCAGGAGGGTTAGCGAGTCAACAGGCCAACCTCTATTCTACGAGGGCTACGCCTACCTACCCCATCTAGCATTGATCCTCACCCCCTTCTACATCGTCTACATAGCTCTAGGAGGGGATCCTCAACCTATAAGAGCAAGCGGTGTAATTGCAACAGGGCTTGTCTACGAACCGCAACTATACATGTCAAAGGACGTGTTCCTCTTCATGACACTAATTAAGATGCCGATGATAATAGCCGACTCGCTGATAGTCTACATTTTAGGTAAACGGGATCTAAGGGTAGCAGTTGTATATGCTCTAAGCCCCTACGCTATCCTAATAACAGGAGCTTGGGGCATGTTTGAATCCCTCATAGCCTTATCCCTACTGTTATCCATGATGCTGATAGAGAGGAGTAGGTATGTGCTGTCAGGCATTGCCTACGGCTTCAGCCTCATAAAACTATACCCTATACTGGTACTCCCAGTATTCATTTTAAACTTAAGGGGGAAAGGGTTTAGGGCTCTAGCCTCCTTCACCATAGGCCTTATTATAAGCCAGATCCCAACGCTACTGTTCCTCCTCCTAGACCCTCAATCGTTCGTAAACACAGTGCTTCTCTTCCACATCCTAAGGCAACCTAGTGGGTTGACACCTCTAAGGATGCTGAACCTCGCGGAAAACCTGACCTTGACATCGATTGTATCGCTACTCCACACAGCAATATCGATTGCAGCGTACACAACGATAATAGTTTATGTATTTAAAGGTGGGGTGAGCTTGGTAAGAGGTGTTACACTTGCAATCCTCTACTTCCTAGCATTCAGTAAGGTGGTCCACGAGCAGTACTACCTATCAGTGTACCCACTACTCCTACAACTTAGAATGAGGGAAGCTAGGCTGATCGAAACCCTGTTCCTCGCATACACTCTGATCAATGTAGGCCTATTCCTAACATCCCCCACCCTACTATTCCTCATAGACTATAGGTTACTTCAAATTCACACGTCAATCGTCTATGGCGACCTAGGATACATATCAATAAACGTCGTAGGACCCCTAGTTACATCATTAATATCCATAATAACGTTCCTGGTTATAGTAAAGACTATGTTGAACATCGCGACGACCGCTCAACAAAGATAGTCTTGGCGTCGGTTAAGCCAACCAAGATTCCCTATCTATAGTTAGGATGTTATCTAATTTCAATATAGAACTACTAGAGGGAGTGGTGGTAGCATCTATAGATGGTAATAAAAAGTATTCTAAGCGATATGGGTTTAACCTTTTAAACCGGAGAAAGCTTCGAGAGCACTTGTAATATTGTCTACGATCGAGTGGAAGTATTGAGGGTATACATGCACTACTGCTGGGTGTACCCGCTGGCTCTCGGAGCATGCTCTCGTTTCCAGGCATTCCCTAGCTACTATTGCTGGTATCTCTCCTTTGTCTACCAACTCTCTTATCATGTCAATTGCCTTCTGCGGCTCCCCCGCTATTACCTCTTCTAACCTATAACCATAGGTTTTAAGTACTTTGAATCTCAATAGTTGGTAGACTCCGTAGAACTTTGTTTGGAGGCAATCCTTAACTCTAGTAGCAGTACTAACAGTGGTATCTCTCAAGTCTTCTCACAGTTAGGATAGGAAGCGTTCATCCTATTCTAGGTTAATTCACGGCCACCTGTCTCCTATTGAATCTTCAAGTTTAAGAGTTTCTCCCCCGTAGTTCTAGCTATTTCTATCGCCCTCTTGTAGAAGCCTTCGAGGCCCTCATGTGTTTTCGCTAGCTCTTCCTCGGCAACCTTGTCGAGTAGATCCAATACTATCTTCTCCGCTAGTAATTTGACGAGCAGCCTTCTCCTAGACGAGAGTCTTGATAGCTTCTCCCCGCTATTCCTTAGATACTCAAGGTGTTTCTCAACAGCTTCTACGAGCTCCCTTATACCCATGCCTAGTGTGGAGCTAGTCTTGACAACTACAGGCTTCCAAGCCCCAGATCTCCCTATCTCACCCTTCTCGGCGACAAACAACATGTACTCGTAGGTTTTAGACGCTTCGGGTTTATCGCTCTTGTTAACGACATAGATATCCCCTATTTCGAGGACACCGGCTTTGAGAGCTTGCACGTCGTCACCTGCACCTGGCATCGTTACAACGACTATGGTGTCGGCAGCGTGCATGACGTGTGTTTCACTCTGACCTACACCAACAGTCTCAACTATAACCTTATCGTAGCCTAGAGCGTCGAAAGCCTCTATCATGGCCAGGGCTGAGAGGCTGAGACCACCGAGAGCTCCTGCTGTTGTAACACTTCTAATGAAAACCCCGGGGTCCGTGGCGTGCTCCTGCATTCTAAGCCTATCACCTAGGATAGCTCCAGAGCTCAGAGGGCTAGTTGGATCTATGGTTATAACCGCCACCCTATAACCCTTATCCCTTAAAACCCTAATCATCCTCGATATAAGGCTACTCTTACCAGACCCCGGTATCCCCGTAACACCTATCACATGAGCACCCCTACTCCTACCCGCTAGGTACTCTAAAACCCATGCTGTTTCACTACTAACATCCTCTAGGATTGTAAGTAGCCTCCCTAAAGCCCTCCTATCACCCCTCTCAGCCCTCTCAACCAGGCTTAACACATAGTCTTTAGTGGCCACCTACCGCTACCCCTTAACATCTAAGCTGTGACAGCACAGGGTAGGCTTTAAATGCGAGTTTAAACCCTACCAGTACGTCGCCTCTCCTCAGCTAATTTCATAAGCTTATCTACGATCTCCCTGATGGGGGTTCCTGGTAGGAAGACCTCCTTAACACCTATGCTCTTCAACACATCTACATCAACCACGGGTATGCTCCCGCCCATAACAACGGGTATGTCGTCTGCCCCATACTCTCTGAGCTTCTCTACGAGCTTCCTGGCAATGTAGATGTGTGATCCCTCATGCTGGTTCACCCCTATTATGTCTACATCCTCCTGTATGGCTGCTGC
The DNA here is from genome assembly GCA_028276165.1 of Acidilobaceae archaeon. Lineage (GTDB taxonomy): Archaea > Thermoproteota > Thermoprotei_A > Sulfolobales > Acidilobaceae > DSZV01. Next base: position 19,507 of record JAPYWV010000016.1, on the reverse strand, counting down.
TACAACCTGTTCAACGGTCTGCCTTAAGCCTGTGTATACAACCTCGAAACCAGCATCCCTGAGAGCTCTCGCTATAACCTTAGCCCCCCTATCGTGGCCGTCTAAGCCTATCTTAGCTACCAGGACTTTGACCTTCCTCCTAGTAGTATGGTGGTTCAACGTACGTTCCATAGACATCCTTTAGAACCCCCATTATCTCGCCTAATGTAGCGTAGGCTTTAACAGCGTTTAGAACGTAGGGCATTATGTTCTCCCCCCTCTCAGCAGCCCTCCTAAGCTCGTCTAGAGCCCTCCTCCACCTAACTTCATCCCTCATTGATCTAACCTTCCTCACCCTCTCCTTCTGCCTCCTCTCAACCTCCTCCTGGTTGAACTCTAGTAGTGGAACCCTCCTAACCTCCTCTATATCCTCCTCCCTGAATATGTTAACACCCACTATGAGCCTCTTACCCTCCTCAACCTCCCTCTGGAACCTGTATGCTGCCTCCTCAACCTCCCTCTGCGGGTACCCCTTCTTAACAGCTTCAAGCATACCACCCATCCTCTCAATCCTCTCAATGTACCTCCAGGCTCTCTCCTCAATCTCATCCGTAAGCCATTCTATGAAGTAGCTACCAGCCAGGGGGTCTATGACGTCGGCCACACCAGTCTCATAGGCTATGATCTGCTGTGTCCTCAAAGCTATCTTCGCCGCGAACTCGCTTGGAACCCTGAATGGCTCGTCGAAGGCGTTTGTGTGAAGGCTCTGGCATCCCCCTAGCACGGCTGCCAATGCCTCTATGGTTGTTCTAACAATGTTAAGCCATGGCTGTTGTGGGTAGAGGGAGCACCCTGCTGTTTGGACGTGGAATCTCATCCACCAACTCCTAGGCTTCTTTGCCCCAAACCAGTCCCTCATTATCTTAGCCCACATCCTACGTGCGGCTCTGAACTTAGCTATCTCCTCGAAGAAGTTTATGTGTGCGTCGAAGAAGAAGCTTAGCCTTGGAGCGAACTCATCTACATCCAACCCCCTGGCTATCAGCTGCCTCACATACTCAATGCCATCGGCTAGGGTGAACGCTAGCTCTTGCACAGCTGTAGCCCCAGCCTCCCTTATGTGGTAACCGCTTATGCTGATAGGGTTCCATTTGGGTATGTTCTTGACACTCCACTCTATGACATCCATTGCAACCTTAACAGCCGCCTCAGGTGGGAAAACGTGGGTCTTCTGGCCTATGAACTCCTTCAATGGATCGTTCTGCGTGGTACCACCAATCCTATCATAGCTAACCCCCTGCTTCTCGGCTACAGCAACATAGAATGATAGTAGTACAGGTGCTGGAGCATTTATAGTCATATTAGTTGTAACCTCACCCAAGTTTATATCCCTAAACACCACCTCCATGTCAACCACTGTGGGGACGCTTACGCCAACCACACCAACAGCCCCCTCAGCTAGAGGATCGTCTGGATCTACACCCACAAGGGTTGGATTATCGAAAGCAAGGCTTAAGCCAGTCTCCCCAGCTCTGATAAGCATCTTAAGCCTCTCATTAGTCTCCTCCGGGCCCCCATAGCCGCTAAACATCCTCATGGTCCAAAGCCTAGCTCTATACATTGTAGCATGTATGCCCCTGGTGAACGGGTATGCTCCAGGCACGCCGAGCTTCTCCATGTAGTCAAAGTCCTTTAGATCAGCTGGGGTGTAGAAGTGTTTAAGTGGTATACCACTTAGGGTAGTGAACTCCTCCTGCCTCTCAGGCATCCTGGAAAGCCATTGTGGTAGAAGGTTCTCCTCCCAATCCTTGTAGGCTTTAAGAATCTCCTCCAAAGCCTCCTTAGAGTACAGTTTAACCATCCCGAGCGCCCTCCATAGTAGTAGTAGCTTAGTTAAATTTAAAAAGCTACGTAGGAGGGTTAAGTGTGGATACGGTATCCAAGTTTTAAAAGCCCCCCTAGAGGTATCTAGGGAGGAGGGGTCGTTATGGTGAGACTCTACGCTGAGGCATTAGATAGGTATGTGGATGTCCCAGACGAGCCTAGTAGGATTGTAAGCCTAGCCCCTGCTATAACAGAGACCTTGTTCATACTAGGCTTAGGGGATAGGATAGCGGGGGTTAGCCTCTACTGTAACAAGCCTAGAGAGGCTAGGGAGAAGCCTAGGGTTGGGAGTTACTGGAAGGTAATGTATAGTAGGCTTGAACCGTTAAACCCCGACCTGATACTCGTAACTACGGGGGCTCAACTTAAGGTGCTTAGGGAGCTCGTTGAGAAGGGTTACACAGTGTACCCCATATCCCTCCCGGTGACTGTTAACGGTATACTGGAGTACATAGTCAAGGTTGGGATGGCCGTTAACAAGTTCAAGGAGGCTAGGAGGCTGGCCTGGGGTCTTGAAGCTGAGCTTACCAAGCTTAGGGGGGCCCTGGACGGTGTTAAACTCTACTACGAGATAGACCTTGGGGGCCCTGTGGCCCCAGCAGCGTACACGTACATAGTTGATGCTCTAGAGTATCTCGGGGTTGAAACACCGTTCTCAAACACCAGGGACACATGGCTCGTAAACCCCGATGTTAGGAGTGTGATAGAGTTTAACCCGGATGTTGTAGTCTTCGAGGCCCCCTATGGTGTCGAAGACCTTCTAGGCTACGCTATGAGGAGGCTTGAGGAGAGGGGTTTAGGTGAGCTTGACGCCGTTAAATCGGGGAGGCTCGTCGTCCTAGAGCCTGATAGCCTAGCACACTACGGCCCATCATTCTTTAGAACCCTAGGTGATCTCACCGCTAGGGTTAAGAGTGTCTTGAACATCTGAGTTTAAACCCTGAGTTTCAATGTTGAAGCCTTCCTAAGCCTGTTCATGATAGCCAGCCCTAACCCCCTCTCCTCCACACCCTCAATAACAGCTACGTCCACCCCCAGCTTATCAACAGCTCTTAGGGTTGCGAATAGGTTACGTGCTATCTCATAGGGGTTACTCCTAGACCCCATTACGAGGATCCTGTCAGCTAAACCCTCATAGTACTTGTAGGTTTCAGTGTATGCTACGACGGCTACTTTCAAACCCTTCATCTTATGATCTAGGATTATCCTCTTAGCCGCCTCTACAACCCTTTCAGGTTCATCGTACCCATTTGATTCTACTAGGATGAGGGGTGTATCTGGAGCGTAATGCCTATGCTTCATCCCCGGTGCTAGGGCTCTCTCAGCCTCACCAAGACCCCTAGCGAAGCCTGGCACCACGATACTCTTACCCAGGATCCTCTCGATCTCCTCTACAGGGTAGGCTCCAGGTCTTAGTAGCATTGGGGGGTCTGATAGGAGGTTGACTATCGTCGACTCAACCCCGTACAGTGTCTCACCAGCATCTATTACAACCTCAACCTTGGAGTAGAGATCTTCGACTACATGCTCACCCCTAGTAGGGCTAGGTTTACCCGAGAGGTTAGCGCTTGGAGCGGCTATGGGGACACCAGCCTCCCTTATAAGCTCTAAAGCCACGGGGTGAGCCGGCATCCTAACAGCAACGGTTTCAAGCCCAGCTGTTACAACATAGGGTATCCTAGGACCCTTGGGTAGTAGGAGGGTTAGAGGGCCCGGCCAAAGCCTCTCAATAAGCTTGTATGCATCCTCCGGGACCCTAGATGCGACGAGCTCAAGTTGCCTAACATCACATATATGGACTATGATGGGGTTGTCCGGAGGCCTACCTTTAACAACATAGATCCTCTCAACAGCCCTAGCATCAAAAGCGTTAGCGCCAAGACCGTAGACAGTCTCGGTAGGAAAGGCGACAAGACCCCCCTCCCTTATAACCCTAGCAGCATACCTGATAACCTCAACATCAGGCCTAACGGGGTCAACCTTAAAGATCTTAGTGTAAGCCACCACACATATCCCCTAACTACTGCAATCCAGGTAACTCCAGGATAACATAGGTGTAGCGCTCGCCTTAAGAGAATATGGTTAGGCTTTAAACCAACCAAGTACATAGGTAGATCACGTGTACCCCGGATGTAGCCTTCATATAGGGTTGCTGAGGACGAGCTACCATCGAGTTCGCATGGAAGCCTCCTTATCGCAAGAGCAAAGCCTTAAATATAATTATGACACTCTATAACCTATTGAGGGGCTAGCACTTCCACTAGCACCAGGTGCTCTTGCTATGGGGTTTGTGGAGGTTAGGGATGTCTGGAAGGATTACGTTGTTGGTAGGGTTAGGGTTACCGCTCTTAGGGGGGTTAGCCTTGATGTTGATGCTGGCGAGTTCCTAGCTGTTACAGGCCCTAGCGGTTCTGGTAAGAGTACGTTGATATACCTGATCTCCGGCCTCGATGTCCCGACTCGTGGTTTGATAAGAGTTGGTGGGGTTGAGGTATCCAGGCTGGATCAGGCTAGTAGGGCTTCGTGGAGGAGGAGGAATGTTGGCATAGTCTTCCAGTTCTTCCACCTGATACCAACCCTAACCGCTTTGGAGAACGTCTTGCTCACCATGGAGCTAGCGGGTATCCCGGCTGGGAAGAGGGTTGAGAGGGCTTTGGAGCTCCTGGAGTTCGTAGGCCTAAGGGATAAAGCTGATAGGTACCCTTGGGAGCTTAGTGGAGGGGAGCAACAGAGGGTCGCTATTGCCAGGGCTATAGCCCATAACCCCCCGCTAATACTGGCTGATGAGCCTACAGCTAACCTCGACTACGAGAATAAGTTGAGGATAGTGGAGTTACTTAGAGAGATTTCGAACTCCGGTAAAACGGTTGTGTTCGCTACACATGATGTGGAGCTAGCTAGGAAGGCTGATAGGGTAATACGTCTAAGGGATGGAGTTGTAGTTGGATCTGAGGGTGGTGGGGGTGCTCCTAGTAAGATCAGCCCTTAGAGTTGTTGTCTGGAAGAGGCTTGAGACTCTAGCTTTAATCCTAGTCACTATGGCGGCTGTTGTAGCTCCAGCATCGCTAGCCATAATAAAGTCGAACCTAGAGTATCAGATCTACGAGCTCTTCAGGGATGTTAGTGGAGATGTGATGCTAACAGGCCGTATCCCAAGCGAGGCTCTAACAGCTTTAAAGGGGTTGGAGGGGGTTGGGAGTGTTAATGGCATGATCTTAACCTTCGGACTCCTAGGGGAGGAGAGGGTTCTAGTGGGTGTAATGGGCCACGAGACCTTCGATAGCTTTGTTAAACTATACGTAATCAGGGAGGGAAGGTTTATTAGCGGCCCTGGGGAGGCCGTGGTTTACAGAGCGATGTTCGTTAGAGGCCCCGAGGAGATGCCTAGGGTTGGCGATGAAGTAGACCTAGTAGTGGTAACCGGGCAGGAGCCCGTACTACTAAAGCTTAGGGTAGTTGGTCTAGCTACAGGGTACAATCACATCGGCCCCACCCCCTTCATGGTAGTCATAGATGAGGAGCTCCTAGGGAGGGTTATGAACTACACCATAACAGCTGTCAGGCTTGAAGTTGTAGGAGACCCTAGGGGTGTAGCCGGGGAGGCCAGGTATGTTATCGAAAGTCTGGGGGGTTCAGTCTCATGGCATGTGGTTAACGTTAGGGAGGAGAACCCCGTGGTTTTAATAGTTGAGAGTGCTATGAGTGTTATGACGCTACCCGTCTTAATCTTCATAGCAATGGCCCCGGTACTATCAGCCTCACTAGGCCTAGCTACGGTGGTGAGAGACTCTAGGAACGTGGCTGTAATGAAGGCTATGGGCTGTGGACTGTGGGAGCTCTTCCTGGCATACACACTACCATGGGTTTTAAGAGCGGCCTTCGGGGCCCTCCTAGGATTCATACTATCCCCGTTTATAGCTAGGTGGCTTTACCTCAACTACTTCGTAGCAGAGGAGGATCTATCGAGGGCCCTCTACGAGAGATTCGGCTTCAACCCATACTGGGGTACCTCAGCCTACTACGCACTCTTAGTCTTAGGGCTAACGCTACTAGGATCCCTCATCCCACTTGCCGTAGCGTACAGAGTAAATGTTGTAAACGTTATAGCCATGGTGGGATTACACGCGCATCCAACCCCTAAAGCAGGGTGGAGTATGAGTAGACTCGTGGTTTTAAGGATGTGGATTAGGGATATGGTTGCGAGATGGTGGAAGACCGTGGGCCTGGTGGTGCCATTAAGCCTCCTGATAGGACTTGGCTCCTCTGGTGTAATGCTATCCAATGGTGTCGGGGAGTGGGTTAAAGCTGTGGAGGATAGGAGCTCCACCCCCTTCGACGCCATACTAACCATATCTACCGTTGAAAGCCCTGAGAGGCTCCTAGAGCTCCTAGACAAGCTAGGCTATGTTAAGAGGTATTTTGCAAGCACCCCCTACAGCCTCGCTTCAGCCATAGAGGGTTTAACGTTTGTAGAGTTGAGGGCCCCCGTCAAAGGGGATCCGAGCGTGGAGTTCCCCTTAATCCAGGGGAGGTATCCTGTGGGTAGAGGTGAGGTCACCGTATCCCATGGGCTTGCGAGCTACAGGGGCTTAAGGGTGGGTGATGTGCTGGAGTTAAGGGATACATTCGGGAGGGTGCATAAGCTGGAGGTGGTGGGCATCACGAGGGCATACCATGATAGAGGTTTCCAGCTACTACTAACACAGGATTCACTCGTGGAGATAACAGGCTATAGGCCTGGTTTAGGTAGAGCTTTCACGGTCAAGGTTGCGGTTGAACTCGAAGACCCCCATAGGGTTGAGGAGCTCCTAGAACGTCTTAAGAGTGATGTGGAGAGAGCTGGGCCCTACGGCGTAGAGGTTATAAGTAGGAGCTCCATATCCGAGACGTTCAAAGCCTACTCCACCATGGTCACATCGATAGCAACAATCCTAAGCATCCTAGCCTCAGTAGTGGTAGCGGTAGTAGCAGCATCTATAATCGTATCAGATATATCAGCGAGAGCCAGAGAGATAGCAGTACTATCATCCCTAGGGCTACAAAGCAGACAACTAGTACTAGGGTTCGCAGCCCAACTCCTAATAGCAGTAATAGCGGCCATACCCGTAGCCTACATAACATCAAAGATCATAGCAGGAATGCTAGCAGAGAGAACAGTAAACTTCGCAGGCTACATTGAACCAGTAGGAGGCTTGGAGACGATAGCAACAGCAACAACGATAACACCACTCCTCATAACAATGATCATAGTAGTATTAGCGACAACATTAACAGTACGCAGACTAGACCTGGTAAGAGCACTCTCAGACATCTAAAACCAAACCAGCCACAATAACCTCCCCCAAGGTTGCCAACGGGAAACCACCCATGCCTGGAACTCCCCATTCAGAGCTCCTAGGCAGCCTTTGAAGCCCCAAAGACTAAGCCTTGATAAGGCCCCACGTGGAATACCTCGAGCTCCAAACTTGAAGCCGAACTCACTCAAGCTAATAACCATAAGCTTTAAACTTAAATAGTACAATTCCCTCGTAGACCGTGGAGCTCCTACCACAAGAGATCTTCTCTAACCCAAAGCTTCAAACCCTAGACCTTAAATGCCATTAGGAGTATAGTGGGCCTGGAAAACCTCTAGAGCTCCCACCGGTTTTAATGCCTACGATAGCTCAATCCTACAACACTACCACTTTAGGTAACCATTCATTAAGGGCTTAACACGTGGGATGCAATGATGGGCTTCCACTGTATCCTCCACCCTAGTAAACTAGCTCCACGACACCCTCCCATTTAGTAACCCCTGGTATCGTTGCCCTATCACACCCATCAACCTTAGTCTTGGGTAGCGCTCATCCTGTATTGTAAACCCTCGATTTAAGATTTAACGTGCTAAGCTGAGTTGAGCTTCAAGACAGCCGGGAGCACCTCCTAGTACTAGGTTTCCCCGAAGTGAGTAGGAGGGCTACGAGGAGGTTTGCTAAAGCTAAGACTCGCAAGAAGCCTAGCTTAGAGGAGGAAATCCTAGCACGGGATTTCATCGACTCCGACCCATGGTAACACCGTAGCTCAACCGTCTAGGTTCAAATCCCTAAGCACATGCTCTATGAGGAGAAGCTTCGAGATTCTAGTAATGCACTATACTACACTGAGACCCCTAAATAGATCCCATAAAGGTTACTCTAGAGCGATTTGTGGGATTTATCGTGTGGAGCCGCGGCCGGGATTTGAACCCGGGACCTCCGCCTTACCAGGGCGGCGCTCTATCCAGGCTGAGCTACCGCGGCCTCCTCTGGGTTCTCTGGTTTTGAGAGGGTTAATATGTCTTTGTGTGTTTAGGGTTTCCTACATATGTTGTCTTTTAAGGGTTTCAGGTACCTTTTTAGCCGTTGGGGTTCTCTGTTTAGATTTGCACTGGCTTGGCTATATGGGTTTGGGTGTTGCTGTTCTCTTCGTAGCTTCATTCTACTACGTCCTTCTTAGGGGTTTTGGTGTGCTCCCTCTTCTATCCCACGTTTCTCTCGTGCTGTTATTCATTGTCTATACTCTCTTGTTCCTTGTTGGTGATTTTAGTCTTGCTGTTGTCTACTACAACTCTCACAGTGGGCTTCCATGACATTATAGTGTTGCTGGTGGTTGGAGTAATGGTGGTAGCCTTCTCCTCCTCTTCTCTAACCTCCCTTACCTCCATCCTGGTCTCGATTAGCCCTAGGGTTAGGGGGGTTAGGGTTGCTCAGGCTGGTTTCACCCTCGTACCCCTATCGGGCCTCATGCTAGCTTCTGTTAGTGGTGTTCTCGATAGGGTTCATGGTGTGGTTGAGGATCTAGGCCTTAACCCCCTTCTCGTCAATCCACAGGTTTACCCCCACCCTATAGCTACCTTCCTATCATACTTTCTCCTAGCGTGCTCCACGATACTAGCAGTCTCAGGCGTAGTAGGACCATCGAGGGTGCTAGCTTCAGCATCCCGGGTAGTCTTAACATCAGCTCCGGTATTCGGTGGCCTATGGAGCTACGAGACCCTAGGATGGGGTGGCTAGTAGGCCTGGGATCCTGTCGAGGTATTAGTCCTAAGCACCCCCTACGCCTACAACCAAGACTACTTTGAAAACGTGAGGATTGGAGGACTTGGAGGAGCCATTAACATCCTAAAGGCTAGCTATAGCATGGAGGGAGGTTACGTTAACCTCACATAGGTCCTAGCAGTAAATAGAGCTCCTAGAAAAACCTATTAGTTCATTAGAGGAACCAATGGTAGGGGTTAAAACAGTATCTTCATATGGGTGCTGTGGATTGGGATAACATTAGCACTGATAACACAGACAAGGCTAACGGTAGCGGAAGCGCTAAAGCTAAGAGAGCAACAGAGGATTTAAAAACCCCCAGCCTTAAACGCTTAAAACCATAGGAGCTAGGATAGAGAAGTGGGAGCCGGGGTCGCCTAGCCTGGGAGGGCGCCGGCCTGCTAAGCCGGTGGGGGTCAACCCCGCGCGGGTTCAAATCCCGCCCCCGGCGCCATCCTGCGAACTCCACCCTCCATTCTAACTGTTACCTCTACCTTAGGGTATACGTGGAGGAGAGCACGGGAGATTAATTGGTGGAGCTCGTACAAAACCAGCGAATGGTGCTCACTAACGGTGTTGGCGAAGAGCTTGACGGGTTTAGGTTGGAGGTAGGGGGTTAAAGGTTAGAACCAGTACTGTGGTGCTTCTGTCTCCCTAACCTTATCTTCATCCCAAAACCTCCATTTACCCCTTAGATCTAATATCACTAAGCCTAGCTCTCCTCCCAGTCTATCGCTTATAAGTACCTCGTACTCAAGGTTGGATATCATTACATCGCATTTGACGGGCCCCACGATCCTGTCAGGGGTTTCTACTGTTACCTCAGCTGCCCCGGGTACCAGGTAGTTCCTCACAGGGCCTCCGGCTGTCCCAACCTCTACTAGTTGTGCATCCTCAGGAGGTGGCCAGAGGTTGAGTTGTAGAGCTAGACTACGTGGTATTAGGAATTGTGGTGTTTCAGCTTCAAACCCGGAGTTCACCAACGCGGATGTCAGCACCTCCTTGTTCGATTTTAGGGATTTGATTCCGATCTTCACTCACCCTTACAGCCAAAATATCACCTCCTCAGGGGGTATATGTGGCCTATTTTAGCCTTGTACCCTGTAGCGATTATCAGTTACCCTAATAGTACTATGTGTTACCTGATAACCCTTAACTGTTATGCCTGGTCTACGCCTAGCCTTTCATCCTGCTGGCTTGCCAGTGTTTCGTGGAGTATCGTTGTTATAGCTATTAGCGCTGATGCTAGCGCGTACTCTGTTGAGATCACTATGCCTGGTGCTACGTCGAGGGTGTGTTTCGCGTACCTGAATATCCCTGTTGGAACCCCCTCCCTCGCTCCCACCATTAGGTAGACCCTCTTACCCCTTCTTATGGTCTCTAGTATCGTCCGCCTCACCTCATCCGCTACCCTCGATATAGGCTCCCCTTCCGGCTCGAAGACTATTATGGTCTCGTTCATCCTATCCCTAACAAACTGGTACATGTCCTGTAGTGTTACCTTAACCCTATGGACCTCCCTCCCATAGCTCCTCCTCTGCACCTCAAACCTGGACTCTATACCCTCCCTTAAGCCTCTTAGGAACTCCACGAGGGGTTCCACGTCAACCCTACCTATAGGTGTTACCACTAGCTCTCCAACCTCGTAGGTTTGAACCTCCCTCCCAACCCTAAGCCCCATGTTGTATGAGGCCTCCGGGGGTCCTAAGTATGGCTCGTGGGCTACGGTGAACTGCCTGAAGATCTTGTACATTGGGTACTTGTAGGGCTTCATCTTCCTAGGCTGCTCTACCCCACTCACAATGCTTATGTAGGCGTGATCCTGCACTATCTGGATCAACACTATCTTATCCGGGTTCTCTAGATCCACCGTAGCCCCCGTAACCTCCCTAACAATGCTCCCAGCAAGCACGTTAACATCTATGCTTGTGAAGCCATGCCTACCCCTCCTAACAGTTCTAACAGCAAACCTCTCAGACGAGCTAATCCTACCAGCTACAACCTCCCTAACAACTCTAGCTATCTCATCCAGCTCAGCTCTAGAGTAGCCTTCAACGACGTAAACCCTCTCAGCCTCAGGCACCCTCTCCTTGATGAGCTCCGCCAACCCATACCTATCGCTAGCCCCCGATACTAGGACCAAGCCGAGGAAGCCGTATGGCGCTGGTATAACCTGGAAACCCTCACCCAGCTCCCTTATATAGGAGGCTACTATCCTTTCAAAACCAAGCCTACAGGTTACCAGTAAGCTTACGTTCTCAAACTCGCTCAAAAAGACCCTCCCACGTCCTATGAGGTGTTACCTTAGATAGATAAGCCTTTCAGGATGCCTCTAGACCGAGAGGCTAGGATATCTGGGCACGCTACTGCTTACCCTCAGCTTTAGCTACCCCCTCGGCCATCTCCTTCTCAAGCTTCTTAAGCTCCTCCTCGATCTCCCTCTCAATCTCCTCTATAGGCTTAGGAGGAGGTGTGGTCGCTAGAGTATAGCCGATCCAAGCTAGTATCCCGAAAACACCTAGAACTCCAACCATGACAGTCAACCTTATTAGAAACTCCGTTACATGGATGTTCAGTAAGGGTATGATCCAACCAGGGGGTATGAAGAGGAGCCAGAAGTATACTAGGATAACCACTAGCGACACTACAACAAGCCCAACCCCTATAACCCTATCACTAACCATATAAAGCTAGCACCTCCTAGCCTAAGAGGGAGGTGTGATAGGAGGTATAAATACGTTACTCCCGTGAGGTGGAAAGGCAGCTCTCCACCCTTGAACTCTATAGACTTAATAGGGGGGAGTGGGGTTCTATTGTTGGGATGGGGTTGGAGAGCGTAACTAGGAGTATTGAGGTTGCCTTGGAGAGGCTTGGTAGTAGGATAGTCTATAGGTATGTTGAGGAGCATGGGGATCCTGAGTGGGGTGCCTCGGTTGAAGATCTAGGCTTAGACCCATCTCTCGTGAAGGCTCTCAAAGGTTATGGGATTGAGAGGTTGTTCAAGTTCCAGGTGGAGGCTTTAAACTCCATCAGGTCTGGTCGTGATACATTGATAGTTGCTGGTACCGGTACTGGTAAGACTGAAGCGTTCCTGGTGCCTGTGATCGATAGTATTCTAAGGTCTAAGCGGGGGTTAGGGCCTCACGCTATCCTAGTCTACCCTACTAAGGCCTTAGCTAGGGATCAAGTTTCGAGGATGAAGCTCCTAGCTCAACCTGGTTTAGGTGTTAGAGTCTCCATACTGGATGGGGATACACCTCCTGATGAGAGGAGGAGGATCTACAATAACCCCCCCGACATACTTGTAACCAACCCTGATATGATCCACTTTGGGTTAGCACTATCAAGGGATTTCAGGAGCCTTGTTTCAAGGGCTAGGTTCATTGTCCTAGATGAGGTCCACGTATACAACGGGGTTTTCGGTAGCCATGTTAGATGGGTTCTCTCAAGGCTGTCCAGGTACACGGGGGACGACGTGGTTATGGTAGGCTCGGGTGCCACCATAGGCAACCCTGAGGTGTTCGGTGAGAAGCTCTTCAACAGGAGTGTTAACGTTGTACTAGGCCCTAGGCGTAGGAGGGGTGTGGCTGTACACTACATGGTTGAGTGCGGTAGAGCTAGTAGGTGGACTGTAGCATCAACAATAGTAGCCCTTCTAGCCAAGGGGGGTCTTAAGGTTCTAGCTTTCACCGACTCGCAGCAGATGGCGGAGCTCCTCGCCAGGATTACAGCTAAAAGCTACGGGGTTAGAGTTGGCGTACACAGGGCTGGCTTGAAGGCCGAGTATAGGAGGGAGGTTGAGGAGGCTTTCAAGGAGGGTGTTTTAAGAGCTCTAGTTGCAACGTCTACGCTAGAACTGGGTATCGATATAGGTGATCTGGATGCCGTTGTCCTCACAAACCTTCCTAAAAGCTACTCCAGCTACATCCAGAGGGCTGGTAGGGCTGGTAGGAGGGGTAGGGTTGGTTTAATCTATACAATCCTAGGCGACGATGCCATAGAGGCTTACTACACCCTAAGACCCAGGGAGTACTTCGAGCAGGATATGCCGCCAAGCTACCTCGAACCATACAATGTTGAGGTCGCTAAAACACATATAGCGGCTATGCTGATGGAGAGGGGGGTTCTGAGGGTTGAGTCGATTGAAGAGGGGTTACTTAGGGCTATCGAGGAGCTGAGAGACCAGGGCATCATAACCATATCCAATGGCCTGGTGAGGGGGGTCCCAGAGAGGGTTAGAGGGTTCCTGGAGAGTAGGGGTGGCATTAGATCCACCGGCTACCAGGTTAGGATATTCGAGGAGTCCGAGGAGATAGGGTTTAGAGAGCTCCCCGAAGCCCTCCTAGACCTTCATCCAGGAGCAGTGTACTACCACGCAGGGGTACCCTACATCTCGTTAAAACTAGACCTGGAGTCCGGGATGGCTGTTGTTAGGAGAGTTCGGGAGGTCAGCTACTACACAAGACCACTATACACTGTTGACGTCGAGGAGTTCAAACCCCTAGACTCCACCACCTTCAACAACTTGAAGCTCCTCTACGGTGATGTGAGAGTTACCTTGAAGGTTGAAGGTTACATTGTAAGAGATGAGACTAGCGGGGCCCTAATAGCCGAGGTACCGTTAGAGAAGCCACTTAAATGGTCGTACTGGACGAAGGGGTTCATGGGGAGGTATCCTGATGCTGGATTCCACGATGTAGTATCGGCTATCAGCTCCTACCATGCCCTAGAACATGTTATAATATCCGCGTCTAAGCCCGTAGCTGGTGTAGCTGACACGGATCTAGGAGGTGTGAGCTACCCCTCAGGCCACATTGTAATATACGACTCAAGCCCTGGAGGTAACGGTGCGTCAAGACTGGTACTAGAGAGGTTCGAGAAGGTTGTTGAGGTGGCAGAGGTCATAGTATCCAGTTGCAGCTGCGCTGATGGATGCCCTAGGTGCGTCTACTCCCCCTACTGTGGTAACAATAACAGGTTCCTCTCTAGGAGGGGGGCTCTAAGGCTAATCGACATCATGAGGAGGAGGGGGGTTGAACCTCTAGAGCCTGGAAGGCCTCAAGGCCAACCAGTGGCCTGAAATGTAGAAGTCTTATTAACCTCTTGCTCGACAAAACTCGTAGTAATGGTGGGGGCTTGGTTGAGCGATCTATATGAGAAGATAAGCGAGCTCGCTAGGAGGAGGGGGTTCTTCTGGCCCTCATACGAGATATACGGTGGGGTATCGGGGTTCTACGACTGGGGGCCCTATGGGGTGCTCTTGAAGAATAGGATTGTGGAGAAGTGGCGTGACTACTTCGTGAGGAGGCACCAGGAGTACGTTGTCGAGATAGAGTCCCCCATTGTGGCTCCAAGCATTGTCTTCGAGGCTAGCGGTCATGTTGAGCACTTCACAGACCCCATAGTGACTTGTTTGAAGTGTGGTAGGAAGTTTAGAGCGGATCACCTGGTAGAAGAGGCCCTCGGTGTGAGCGTTGAAGGCTATAGTGTTGAGGAGCTAAACAGGATTATCAGGGAGAAGGATGTCAGGTGCCCTGTTGACGGAGGTGAGCTAGGCGATGTCCAGGTCTTCAACCTGCTCTTCAAAACACAGATTGGACCTTATGCCAGTGATGTAGGCTACCTTAGACCCGAGCTAGCCCAGGGGATGTTCGTAGCCTTTAAGAGGGTATTGGAAGCTATGAGGGGGAGGCTCCCCCTGGGCATAGCCCAGGTTGGTAGGGTTGGGAGGAACGAGATTAGCCCTAGGCAGGCTATGATCAGGCTTAGGGAGTTTACCATAATGGAGATGGAGTACTTCATCGACCCAAAGGACCCCCACGGTAGCTGCCCCTTCTTCGAGGAGAAGAGCGGTGTTAAGATGAGGATACTAACGTACGATATGAGGGTTAGGGGGGAGGAGCCCCAATGGTTTACGCTTGAGGAGGCCGTTGAAGACAAGGTTATAATAGATAGGTGCCTGGGGTACTGGATGGCTGTAGGCCAGGAGTTCATGGAGAGCCTAGGTATCCCCTCGCAGGCCATGTACTTCCACGAGAAGGGGGCCCACGAGAGGGCTCACTACTCCTCTCAGACGTTTGATCAGATGGTTAAGGTTTCCAGGTGGGGTTGGATTGAGGTTGCAGGACATAGCTACAGAGGTGACTATGATCTATCAAGGCATATGCAGTATAGTAAGGCTGATTTAACTGTTTTCAAGCCCTACAAGGAACCTAGGATTGTTAAGAGCAAGAGGATTGTGGTTAATAAGAGTGTACTCGGTAGGATGTTTAGAGAGAAATCCCTTAAGCTAGCTGAGATACTACAGGGTCTTAGACCAGAGGATGTAGAGGAGCAGCTTAGAAGGCAGGGTTGCGTGCTAGTTGAAGGCTTTAAGGTGCCAGGGGAGGCTATCGAGGTTATCGAGGTTGAGGAGAAGGTTAGCGGGGAGAAGATAGTACCCCATGTCGTGGAGCCCTCGTATGGTGTTGATAGGGTAGTCTACGTTACGATAGAGTACGCCTATAGGGAGAAGGATGGTAGGGTCGTGCTAGCGTTCCCAAGAGATATAGCCCCCGTGCAAGCCGTAGTACTACCGTTACTCGAAAACGATGACACGCTAGTCAGGGAGGCTAGGCTGATATACAAGGATCTTGTTAGGGAAGGTTTCACAGTACTCTACGATGATAGCGGTAGTATCGGTAGGAGGTACGCTAGAGCCGATGAGATCGGGGTCCCCGCAGCTATAACAGTTGACTACCAGACCCTTGAGGATGGGACTGTAACCTTAAGGGATAGGGATACGTGGAAGCAGGTTAGAGTCGATAAGACACGTATCGCCGACGCTCTAAGGATGTTCCTGAGGGGTGCTAGGCTGGAGGATCTCGGAACCCCTGTAGGCTCATCTACTCAACAACCTTGATAGTATGGACTGAGCCTCCCTCCTCAAACCCTCAATATCGAGGAGGTCGTAGCTCACATCAACAATATCCCTAGCATCGAGTAAAACGGATAACTCGTTAGCATAAGCTACCTCAACGTAGTAGCCTAGAAGCGCTATTAAATCCTCCACCTCACCACTACTAAGGTTATCAAGCCCCCCTATAGCCCTTATCTCCTCTAAAAGCCTAGCCCTACTCGACCTAAGCTTACCAAGGCTATCTAAAACCTCGTCCACTACACCCCCCCTAGTGGCTCTAGACAAGGCTACTCCTCTACGAGCCTCCTCTAAGAGGTTTAAATGCTCATGTAGTAGGTAGACAACCCTATCTATTATAAGACTGGCTTTAGACACAACCCATCTCCCTAAATCCTAGTTTTAGCGCCGGCCTGCAATGTCCCACTATAGGCTCTAACAGTAGCTATACTATTATCTGCCACCCCCTCACTCTTCATAACATCGGGGTTAACGTGAACCCTATCGTGTTCAACACTATCATCTATAACGGCGTTCAACACGAATTTAGCTCTACCAGCTACAACCAGCTCAATCCTATCACTTATATTCAGCATCTTAGCTAGAGCACTATTTAACTTGGCAGAGTCGGGTTTAACCGAAGGATCATATTTAATCCTAATCCTCTTCTCCCTTAAAACCTTCCCAGCCTCCCTTAGAGCTGAAGCTGGTGGTATCACATCGACAAGCTTCGATACACGCTCCCTACCTTTATCATCACGCCTTCCGCTCTCCAAACCCTAAACACCAACAACATGTTTACTCTCAAAACCCTTATAAACATAAAGAGGAGTGGGGGTTATAATCCAAAGACATCAACCCTCGAGGCTGAGGTGAAGGATCTAAGGCTAAGTAACGTTAGAGGATTAGGAGGAGCCCGACAAGGGGCCGGGGAGCTCGCGAGGCCAAGACCTAGACCATGAAATGTGGTATCTCCAAAGGGGTGAAGATGCTAATCTATGGCGTGCTTTCCAAGCTAGCATACGATGCACCTCAAAGGGGGCTTGGAAGATTCGTCTAACCACCACAGCTACCCACACCTACATGTCCTCCACACAGCCCCAAAGAACCCATTAGAGGGAGAGCACCCACCAGACCTAGAGCATACCAAACCCTAAACCCATCATACATTGAAACCCAAAAACACACAGACAACAAACCCCTACGACAAGCTGGGGAAAACACTACCCCTAGAGGACCACCACACTATACCATTTTCCAGAAGATAGCCAACCACCTACTGGGAGACGGCTCGGGATTAGACATCCGTACCTCCAGGGATGTGGGGTCGTAGGTTTGGTGGTGGGTGTGTTAGCATGGGGTTTTATGATATGGTGAACTTATATAAAGCCTGTAGGACACCTCCTATGGTGAGAGTGTGGGTGAGGGCTTTGGCTGGTAAGCCTACGGTTGCGTACATCTTGGTTAATGTCGAGGTTGGCATGGAGAATGAGGTTTTAGACGAGATCCTGAAGAGGTTTGATAAGGCTGTAACGGAGGCTAGGATAACCTATGGTGAGTACGATATAGTTGTTAGGGTTGAGGTTGGGTCTATAAAGGCTCTTGAGACTGTTGTTAGCGGTATCAGGTCTATTGAGGGTGTTAGGAGGACTGTTACGTTAATTGCTGTCTAGCCTCTAGGGGTATAGAGTACCTGAGTACAGCTATTACACCTCCAAGCCTCTTAATCCTCTCGCCTGGCGGGCTATCCTCGGGTATTATTGTTATCCGTGCTTTAACATCCTCGGCCTTCGATAGTATGAAGTCTACACTCGACCTAACATCGTCGTCGGAGCTTGAAATCATAGAATCTAGTACTACAACGTGTTTTAACGCGTTCAGGGCCGCCACCTTCCTCACATCGTCAACACCGTACGCTACCCTCTCAGGCTCATTAACAACAAGAGACATGAACTCCTCTAGGACACTCTCAGCCTCTAGTACGCTAAACTCCCTGAGGTGCTCTAGGATACTAGGTCTCCTAAGTGCCTCTCTAAGACCGGGAGCTCCCCCCATTGAAGTGTCATCAGTGTAGATTCTCAGGCTTGGTGCAATCTCGCTAACCTTAGCGGCGACATGGTGTTTAAGGGGGCCCGGGCCTGTAATGATAACCATGTTAACACCATCGGCTGTAGCTTCAACTATGGCTCTAGCTATCATGTCAACATACCCCTCTATAGCCTCATCCCTCCTAGGGTCATCCTTCCCCGGTAGGCTGGAGCTCCCCTCTAGGAGTACCTTGAAACCGTGCATCGATAGTATGCCTAGAGCGTACTCATCGTAGTCCACGGAGGCTATGAGAGCCTTACCTTTAGGCCCGCTACTCCTCATCCTCTCAATAGCCCTCTCGCTCCAACCCTCCGGCCTCTCCAGTTTCACAGTCTGACCCGGGTGTAGGGTCATCGAGTGATGTTTACCTCTAACACCGTACTCCTCAGGCCCCTCAACCACTACACCGAAGATCCTAAGCTTACCGGTGAAGGGCTGGAACTCGACGTTCTCTACTCTAAGTTTTACGATCATATGTCTCCTCTCCTTCTCTCCGCCAAGCCTACCCGCTACATCACGCGTTGTTAGACCCTCCACTAAATCCCCGGGTCTAAGCAGGATTTTCAGAGTCCACAGGTCCTCCTCGGATTCAATGTAAACCTTAACAACCCTACCCTTATTTGATACATCTATGATCCTCACTTTACCCTAGACCTCTAGTTAGGCTTTAAGTATGTAGACATCCTCTGTTAATTTGATAGCGTTAACTGGCGGCTCTATGTAGACTCTCACAGGTGTCCTGTGTAACGCCTCTAAATCCCTTGCAGCTCTCTCGAGTAACTGGGGTACCAGGATGACAGCATCTCCTATCCCCTCTCTAATCCTTATATTGTTCTTCCTCTTATAAGCCCAGACAGCCTTGTTTACCTCGATTATCTTCCTGGCTATGCTAACATACCTCTCCCTGGACTCCCTATCCATTTCAACCTTTGGAAACGCCTGTTTATGAACGCTATCACCGTAAAGCCTCCTGTGTATATCGTCTGTTACGAAGGGCATTATGGGGGATAGCATTACCAGGATCCCCTTGAGTATCCTGTGTAGTGTTATCCACGCCGATCTCTGTTCATCAACACTATACCTGTTATCCCTATTGTACGCTCTCTCCTTAACAAGCTCTATGTAGTGTGAAGCGAATACATCCCATGCTAGCTCGTAAAGCAGGTTACCGGGCTCGTAGACATCTAGATCACTATAAGCTCTATCGATCCTCTCAACGTAGTCCTCGTAGAGGGCTAGGAAAGCTAGGTCGACGAGGGTTCTAGGGCTCTCGGTAGGCTCGTAGGGGAATGTTGAAGCAAACCTAGCTATATTCCATAGCTTCGTTACTAGGAGCCTCCCAGTCTTAATCTTAGCTTGATCGAACCTATAATCGTAGCCTAGCCTCGATGCTACAGCAGCCCAGAACCTGAAGGCGTCCGCCCCGTACTCCTCAACTACGGGATCAGGGTCTATTATGTTCCCTAACGATTTGTGCATTGGCCTACCGGTAGGGTCTAAACCCATACCGGTGATTCTAACCCACCTGAACGCAGGTTTACCTGTTAGCTGGTAGACCCTCAGTATGGTGTAGTAGAGCCACGTTCTAATGATATCGTGGCCCTGA
>JAPYWV010000015.1 GCA_028276165.1 Acidilobaceae archaeon | reverse complement strand
TTGATCCTCGGAATACTACCCCCATGGAGAACCCTCCGAGCAAGAGCCTCAGAGCTAGGCCTAACCTTAGTAGGGTCAATACCAAGCCTCCACATAAACCTCCTATAAGCCTGAACAATAGGGTTCTCAGTCAGCCTACCAGCATCGCCAATAACACTCCTAACCCTCTCCTCCTCAACCCTAAGCATCTCATCAACAAACCCAGGGGTCTCGGAAACCCTAACACCCCTAACCACAGCATAGGACACGAAAACACCAAGACCAGCCAACTCGCTCGAAACAACAATCAAACCCGGCAACCCCATAAGCTAGAAACCAACAACCCCCTATAAAAGAAGAGATAAGCCTGGGAACCTAGGTAGGATAAAATAATCCAATGCGACCCACAGTTAAACGTGGAGGGTTACGAGCTCCGATGAGGGACTGCAGGTTTATACCAGAGGATTCAATGAAGTTCCTGGAGCTGGGGTTCAACGAGGCTGGAATGCAACCACCTAAGAGTGTGTTGGAGGAGGTGGTGAGAACGTTAGACGAGATACCAGGATGGTTTACATTCTACGGCTATAAGGCTTACCAGAGTAGAAGGTTCGATGTGCTAAACGAGGTGCTAGAGGAGGCGGTACAGCTAGCTTTAGGAGAGTTGGAGAAGATAGCGAGATCCAGTAGGTTCTACGGACACGTACTGAGAGCCATAGCTATGGGGTACAAGAGCTGGAGCTCCATAAAAAGAGCGGTAGAAGCGTGGATCGGTGCCCGTACACACAACAAGACACTATACCATAGCCTAAACAGGTTAATAGCCTTAAGCATAGCAACAAAAGAAGATGACGAGTACGACTTCACAGACCCAGTATACAGGGAGGCGGCAAGGAGGATAACGCTCTAACCACTCATAACATCCTTAACCCCACGAGCGATACAGTAACCCCCGGATCTCCTACTACTAAGGTTTCTCCAATACAGTTTCTTTTTAACGAGCAAAAAGATTTAAGGCTAGGCCTACTTATCTATGATCGAGCCGCCCGGTGTGGGAAGGAGGTCCGATGGTCCCACCGGGGCCGAGGCCCTCCGGCCCTGAACTGTGATGCCCCAAGCATGGGGAATCCGATAGGAGGGATGAGGAGTGCGCGTCCGAGCGGAGATCCGACAAACCGCTCGGGGGAGGCCTAGCACAAAGCTAGGCCTCTAGGGATGCGGGGAGGGGGTCACACCCTGGTAACCAGGTTACACCCCTGTAATCAATTGAGTGGTTAGACCTATTAACTTCATTTACCTTAGAGTATGGCTGATTAGTATTAGTCTTAAGCAGCACGGGCTTCTAGTGAACTCATTAGTAGAGCTTCGGTGGGTCTTAGCTTTCTAGCTATGGGGTCTGGTGCTAGCCCAAGCTGCTCTAATGTCACGCTTCCGAGCAGGTAGATACCTTCATCGCCAAACACTACTGGGGTTGCACTAGCAGTGTAACCCTCAATATCAATACCGACCTCACCTAGAGGTCTCTCCACAATCCTACCATCCGCTAGTCTGAGCCTCACCATTCTAACAGGCTTCACCTCTAGAGCTTCAAGAACCCTGGATGGAATTACAGTGTACGTAGCACCAGTATCAACTAGGAGCTCAAGGGATAGCCTCTTCTCGGGGATCCTGACATTCCACACTGTGACTCTAACACTAAAAGTGCCCAATAAGGGTCCACCGCTAAACTCTGTATTTCATAATGCTTAAAATACAGCTTTAGCGGTCAGAGTTAGAGTAGCCCGCTCCGGTAGGATACAGTGTTGGAAACAGTATGTGATATAGGTGTGGGTTTAAAAGCCCCTCAGGGTATGTTGCGCGGAACACTCTATGGATGGAATTTAACGAGTTTTAGTGGTGTAGATATTTAGAGGGTCTGCTGGGATCTAGCGTGAACAGGCTCCGGTTTTAAGCCTATAAGGTTACATCCTATTATTGTAAACGTGGCCACTGGTACTTGGTGTGAGATCTCCCCAGCTGAGGTGTTGGGTTTGAGGTTGGAGTTGGATGTGAAGGATAAGATTGCTTTGGGTTTAACGGTGTTGCTTATAGTGGGTTATGTGGTTTTCAGGGTTTATGGTGGTGGTTTTGCTGCTGTTGAGGGTAGGAGTATGGAGCCTCTCCTGCATACAGGTGACCTGGTTATATTGGTTAAGAGGGATAGGGTTAATGTGGGTGATATTATCGTCTACAGCTCAGGCTCCAAGTACATAATACACAGGGTTGTTGCTGTCTACGAGGTCAATGGCTATTACTGTTATGTGACTAAGGGTGATAACAATATTGCTCCAGACGTCGGGGATCCTAGGAGGTGCCCTCCAGGCCCCTTCGGGGTCTCAGGGGTGCCCGGGGATAGTGTTGTTGGTGTCGTCTTAACGGTGGGAGGTCGCCCTATTAAGATACCCTACATAGGTGGCATAACACTGCTCTTCAGGGGGTAACCTTTAACCCCTCATAGCCTTGGGGCGACTCCGAGCTTTAGGTAGGCTATGTGTATTAACGCTATTGTCTTCACATCCTCTATCCCCCCGTTGTACGCCATCTTAAGGGCTTCATCTATGTTTAGCTTCACCACCTCCATAACCTCGTGTGGCTCCCTCCTAGGCCTTCCAGCAACGGGATCCCAGGCTATGTAGAGTTTCATGAACTCCGTTGAGTAGCCTGGTGACACATAGCCACCACCAACATCCTCGAGCTCTCCAGCGATGAGCCCCGCTTCCTCCTCAAGCTCTCTAATGGCTGCCTCCCTAGGATCCTCCCCCTCTCTAACGGTCCCAGCTGGAGCCTCTAGAAGCCATCTACCAATAGAAGGCCTATACTGTCTAACTAGAACAACCTCCCTAGAGCTCCTGGTAACCGGGAGGACCGCCACGCTATTAGGGAATGTAACTCTATCGATGAGAACCCTAACACCGTTAGGTAAAACCTCGTAGAAGCTCTCGAACAAAACCCTCCTACCCCTACAGCTAACCTCCAAACCAGACCACCTCCAAGTAAAACCCGGCCCTAAGCGTGCGAGGAGCCCCCTTTAGACCTAACACTCCACCTCCTACCATACCAGAAGTACACTATAACAAACGATATTACAGGTGATAAGGCCACCAAGATGAGCCCTGCTATGGTCACAGGGCTCCTCACACTACCCCCCATGAGAGCTAAAGCCGAGCCCATAAGCGCTAGCACCGCTGTGATCAATATCTTGTTACGTACAACGTGCACAACTAACCCCCATAGGTGTAAGATCTCGTCAGCTCTTATAGGTAGGTGATTGGGGTAAAGACATGAGAGTTTTCTAGGAGATCGAGAGCCCCCATTGGATCTGAGGGTTTGAGTCTCGTTCTCCTAGGTGTTAGCCTGGCATTTTACCTCGGTAATAGTGCTTCCTCCAAGTCTTAATGCCTCACGCCCTATTTGTTCGAGTATCTGTTTAGCTATCTCCCGTGCCTCCTCCTCTACATTTCCTCTCGCTATGACTCTGATCTCTATATGGGGTTCTTCTAGGATGTAGCCTTTAGGGTGGCTTTTTATGTAGGCGTTCGGGTGCCTCTTTGATAGCTCTTTTAGTACTGGGGCTATCGCAGCCTCAGGGACTCCTTTGAGCTGTGTGTAGCACTCTACCATAGCTATTCTTGGTGCAATCTGGGTGATTATCCTTACCACCTCGTTTTCAAACATGGCCTCCATCTCCTCCGGTACACCTGGGAGTATTACGAGTAGGGTTTCATCATAGCTTATAGCGCAACCGGGTGCTGATCCAATAGGGTTTCTTAGAACCCTACACCCCTCAGGCATGTAGGCCATCTTAAGCCTCTCCCTTGTTAGCGGGAGCCCTCTCCTAGAGTAGAACTCCCTTAGCAGGAGCTCAGCCTCCCCGTTCAACACCAGCTGCCCACCCAGAGCTAAAGCCATAGCCTCCATTGTCACATCATCGTGAGTAGGCCCCAGACCACCGGTGGATACGATCAACCTAACTCTACCAAGACCTCTTCTAACCTCTTCAACAATATCGCCTATAACATCTGGGACAACTATGATCCTGTCAACAGTGAAACCCATGAATGTAAGCCTCCTAGCAAGCCATGAGGCGTTAGTGTTAACAATCCTACCGACGAGGAGCTCCGAGCCTATGGATATAATCCAGGCCTTCACATCATGGCTCAAGCTCTTACCACCCGCGCTCCAGCCCCCACATCCTAAGCTTAAGCCTAATATCCGTGACCACTAGGCTAACCTTGTGGCATTGAATGTATATGTTACTACATTTAACCTTTAACAGCGTATAATATGTAATTGGGGAGCTAGGCCTTGGATAAGGTGAGGTACTGGAGGAGTTCAAGGTACGAGTTACCATGTGAGCATGCCGCTAAGGTAGTATTCCCCTCTATTAGAGCTAGTATAGCTAGGGTTTTGTTGAAGGAGTACGGTGTTAGCAAGTACACTATAGCTAAGATACTTGGGACTACTCCTGCTGCAATATCATTCTACCTTGAGGGGAGGAGGGGTGATAGGTATGTTAAGAGGATAGAGGAGACGCCCGAGCTAGCTAGTATTGTGAGATCCGTGGCTAGAGCGCTCCTGGAATCCTATAGCAGTAGGGGGTCTGTAGAGTACAGTTTACACCAGGTAGCATTCTGTAGCATCTGTAGTAAGGTTAACGAGCTAGCTGTAAACCATGGATGCCCGGCAACTCTCTTTGAATCTAAGCTTATCAGCTAGATCCTCCAGAGCCTCTTAGCCGACATGGCTATGTATGTTGCGTGATCCGCAATCCTCTCCACATGACGGGCTAGTAGTAGGGATGTAGCATCCTTGGAGCTCAGGCTATCACCGCTCCTAAGCATGTCGAGGTACTTGTGGTATACTTCATCTACCAGGCTATCTTTCATGTTGACTTCCTCCACGTACTCACGTTTACCCTTAGTGAAAGCCTCCACAGCCTCCCTCACCATGGACCTTGCTATCTCCAAGGCCCTTAGGGCATCCTCGTTCACGTTACCCCTTAGCCCTCCGATACGCTCTGCTAGTAAGGCTATCTCCCGTGCGTACCTCGACACCCTGTATAGGTCGTAGGCTACGCTGATGACACTCTCAGCTAGTATTAGATCCTCCGCTAGGGGCTGAAACCTGGCTATGAAGAGGGTTGCTTGACTCGATATATTGTTCCTGTACTCCTCAACCAAGGCCACCATACCCTCTATGTCCTTAAGCCTGCCTACACTGCCCTCAGATACTACACCTAACACCTTGTCAACTAGATTGTACATCCTCTCTATCATTTCAAGTAACCTCTTCTCCTCAAGATCCCTTGAGCTCACCTACATCTCACCCCTCAGGAACCTCCTTGTGATCTCGTTAGCCGGGTTTAAGGCTATCTCGCTCGTAGGGCCCTCCTCGACGACCATCCCGTCGTAGAACATTACTATGTAGTCTGAAACCCTTACGGCCTGGTGTGGCATGTGGGTTACAAGTAGTATCGTCATACCCTCATCCCTCCTCAAAGCCCTTAGAGCCTCCTCCAGCTTAGCTGTGTTAACAGGGTCTATGTTGGCTGTAGGCTCGTCTAAGAGCAGTATCCTCGGCTTCATGGCTAGAGCTCTAGCAAGACATAGCCTCTGCTGCTGCCCCCCGCTCAGCCTCCAAGGTGGATCTCGTAGCCTGTTCTTAACCTCATCCCACAGCATCGCCTTCTCCAAAGCCCACCTAACTATCCTGTCGAGCTCCTCCCGGCTCCTAGCCACCCTGTTTATCCTTGCTCCTATGGCCACGTTATCGTATATGCTCATGTGGGGGAAGGGGTTTGGGTTCTGGAACACCATGCCGAACATCCTCCTAACAGTGTATACGTCCATATCGAATATGTTTGAACCGAAGACCCTGACCTCGCCTGAGACCTCCACACCATCAATTAGCTCTATTAGCCTATTCAAAACCTTCAGGAAGGTGGTCTTACCACTACCACTAGGGCCCATGATAGCCGTTATAGCACCCTCAGGTACCCTTAGGTTAACACCCTTGAGTATATCCCTACCGCTAATACGAACCCTCAACTCCCTGGTCTCTACAGCTGGGCTCACCACTAGTACCTCACCTCCTTAACCAGAATCCTAGCTATTATGAAGAGCAAGAGGTATAATACGAGGAGGGTGAAAGCACCACCCCAGGCTAGAGCCCTCCAGTTATCATACCCTGTCTGGATGAACTGGAACACCATCAGGGGGAGTGCGTCTGCAGGCTCAAAGGGGCCTCCGAATATAACGCTACGAGCCCCGAAGGCCGTGAAGAGTAGTGGGGCCGTCTCACCCATAGCCTTTGTAACAGCTATAGCTATACCGCGAGCCAGACCCCTCCTAGCAACCCTAACCGTCACATAGAATATGACTTGAGCTCTCTTCATGCCAAGAGCGTAGGCTGCCTCAATGTAGGTTTTGGGAACCGAGATTAGAGCTAGCTCTGCGTAGGTGTAGACATAGGGTATCATGACTATTGCTAGAGCTAGAGAACCTGCGAGGGCTGTAAACCTACCGGTGGGGAGGACTAGTAGGACGAATATCAGCATTCCAATTAGGATGGTCGCCACCTCAAGTAGAGATCTAGAGGTAACCCTAACAGCCTTAGTCAGCACGTGGTTTGGATACTCAACAGAGAATATGGCCGCTAGGGTTGCTAGGGGAACTGCTATGAGGGTGGCTGTTATGGTCATGAAAGCTGTACCAGCTAATGCTGGAGCTATACCTCCAGGCTTCTCTGCCACAACAGCTGCCGGTACGTCTGTGAAGAAGCTTAAACCATTATCAATTACTATGGGGAGGCCCCTCCACGTGATATAAGCTATTATATGGAATATGGGTAGTATGGCGATAATCGCTATCACCACGACGATTACCGTGAACACCCTATCCACGAGGAATCTGTCATCCACTAGAACCTCACCCTCCTAAGCAATATTATCCCTATACTGTTAACCACCAGCCCTATAACAAGTAGTATTAACCCTCCAGCGAAGAGAGCGTTAAGCATGTAGGGGAAATCCTGTGATTCCGTGAACTGGTTAGCTATGAGGGAGGATATTGTGTATGCTGGAGTGAATATACAGAAGCCTATGTTAACAGCGTTCCCTACAACAAGGGTTACGGCTGCAGTCTCGCTTGAAGCTCTACCAAAGCCTAGGAGTATAGCTGATGCTATAGAGGGTAGTATCATTGACAGGTTTAACCTAACATACTCAAACCTAGTCATACCGAGGCTCCACGCAGCCTCCTTAAGCGTGAAAGGTATACTCCTATAACTCTCCTGAACTAACGCCACCATGAAAGGTGTTATCATTATAGATAGTAGAACCCCGGCTGTGAAAACTGTAGCACCTGAGAGGGGCTCGCAGGAGAACAGGGGTATTATCCCTAGGTATGAGTGCACAGGGTCCATAAAGTACCTGTGGAGCAGAGGCCCTAGAAACGCTAAACCCCACACACCATACAAGACTGTAGGCAACCCAGCCATTAAATCCACTATGGTCGAGAAAACCTCCCTAACCCTCCTTGGGGCTATCTCCTCTATGAACACGACTAAGGCTATAGTGAAGGTTAACCCCAGGATAATAGCTGTAATAGCTGAAACAAGGGTCCCCCATATGGCCGGGAGTAACCCGTACCAAGCACCACGCTCCGGAGGCTCAAGCATGGGAAGCCAAATTATAGTCTGTTGCGGAGGCTCATACGAGGGACGCCAAACTGTAGTCGTATATGTGGAAATCCCTTGCACTCCAAGAACTGGAATTGCTACACCTAACTGTGATAGGAGAAGTAGGAGTAAGATTAATATTATGAGGGACGCAGGTAGAGCTAGGGAGTAAAAAACGATTATATCATGTAGGGGTCTCCTGGGGGTCATTTCAACCTTCCCTTATAAGCTCTAAGGCTCTCAGGTTATATCTTCTAATCTCCTCCGGGATTGGGATGTAGCCTGGTACTATTAACTCTGGTTTCTGACCCTCAGTGTTAATGAACTCTATGAACTTCTTCACAGCCTCGGCCTTCTCCTTTGGGTATACTTTGTAGAAGATTAGGAAGACGAAGGATGTTATCGGGTAGGAGTTCTCACCTGGAGCATATACTATGGCGTCCCATGCTTCGTTAAAATCGTCCTCCAGGCTTTGAGGTAGCTTGGGGAAGGCGTTTCTAGCGGCTTCCATCATGGTTTCAGGTGTGGCGTCAACGAATCTCCCGGCGGCGTTTTTAACTAGAGCGTATGGCATCTTCGTTAGGTATGCGTATGCGTACTCAACGTAGCCTATCGAGTAGGGGGTCCTCTGGACTAGGTCTGCTACACCTTGGTTACCCTTACCTCCTAGACCTCTACCAGTCTTATCAACAGGCCACTCTATGGCCTTCTCTACGAGCTCCTTAGGCCATTTACCGTTTGAGGCTTTGTAGAGGAATAGTGTGAACACGTGGGTCGTCCCGCTAGAGTCAGATCTATGCACCGCTATGATCCTCTGGTTTGGTAGCTTAAGATCGGGGTTTAGCCTCTGTATCCTCGGGTCGTTCCAGTACTCTATCTCGCCAAGGTATATGAGGGCTATGGTTTCACCGTCTAGCTTCAGCCTACCTTCAAGGCCTGGTATATTGTATACCATGACAATAGCCCCGATTATAACAGGCATCTGTATAACCCCACGTGGGTCCGCCTTAGCCTGCTGCCATCTACTAGTAGGTAGTGGTGGATCGCTACCGGCGAAGTCCACAACCTTCTGCATAAACTGGGTCTGCCCCGTACCGCTACCCGTAGGGTTGTAGTCTATCCTAACATGAGGGTACCTCCTGTTAAACTCCTTAGCCCAGTTATCCAACTGGGGGTGAACGAATGTTGATCCAGACCCCAATAGTATAACCTGTCTAGGTGGAGGGGTCTGAGTAGCCTGGGTTGGGGTGACCTGGGTTGGGGTGATCTGAGCCCCCTCAGGTGCCCTCCCTAGTATGAGCCAAGCGCCTACCGCTACCACCAGTACGGCTATTACGAGGCCTGCTAAGATGGTCTTAGAGGCTCCCCTCACCTCACACCACCCTTCGGTCTAACATATCTGCGTGTGCCTGGATATATGCTTGGGGTTTGTAAACTATATAGGTCTATATAGGTTTTCCTGTCCTCGGCTCAGATGGCCTATAGGGATTTAAATCCCCGACCTAGCCATAGTAGGTTTTGGGGTGTTGTCTTGAGTAGCATTGTTAGGAGGGTTCAGTTTACCGGTAAGTCTACATACATAATATCGCTACCTAAGGATTGGGCTAGGAGTATTGGGATTACAAGGGGTTCTAAGGTTTTCATAGAGATTATGCCTGACAACAGTCTTAGGATTAGGCCTGAGCCTAGGGTTTCTGAGGTTAAGCTAGCTAAGATTGTAGACCTTGGGGCGGGGCTTGACATCAACACCGCTATGAGGGAGATTATTGCAGCCTACATTGCTGGTTTTGAGAGCTTCAGGGTTAACTTCAACAGTAAAACCTCGGAGGCTGCGAGGAAGCTTAGAAGCCTTATGGATGCAAAGCTGGCTA
This sequence comes from Acidilobaceae archaeon, assembly GCA_028276165.1. Lineage (GTDB taxonomy): Archaea > Thermoproteota > Thermoprotei_A > Sulfolobales > Acidilobaceae > DSZV01. Next base: position 15,123 of record JAPYWV010000015.1, on the reverse strand, counting down.
ACGTGGTGTTGGTGGATGAGAGTGTTGATAGCTTCACCTACAAGGTCGTAGGCCCGCCGAAGCCTCTAACCATGATGGATGCTACAAGCTGGCTCTCAAGGCTTGTTAACAACACTTTCTCAGACCTCCTAAGAGGTCTGAGGGATGGTGATATAGAAGCTCTAAAGCTTGTAATGGAGAGGGATGATCTCGTTGATAAAGCATACCTCATGGTCACAAGGTATCTAACCAAGATCCTCATGGGGGAGGTTACTGTGGATAAAGCTGGTATAAGCTCGCACGCTGAAGCAGTACACTACTATCATGCATTCAAGACGCTGGAGAGGATAGCAGACCACCTTTCGACAATAGCCTCCGAGTCAACCAAGATACTGGAGGCGGGTGGAAGGATAGAATCAAGCCTAGTAAAGTTCCTGGAGGAGCTCTCACAAATACTAAGAACCGTAACGGAGGCCCTCGTAGACCTGGATGTGGAAACAGCTAGATCCACAGCACTCCAGATAGAGATCCTTAAAACCAAGCTAGGACAACTACTGATGGCCACAGAGAGTCTAAACAAGGACGCAAGACACATTACAATCATAACGAGCATCGGAAGACTACTAGGCTACTCCCTAGACCTAGCAGAGATAGTGTTCGATATAAAGACCGTGAAGACGGTGAGCGAAGCCCTCTACGAGTAGGCGTAAACCGGGGGGTTAACGGGGAGGGCAAGGCTAAAAGTAACCCCCGATGAGCCTTCGAAGACCACATAAACCAATGCTAGCTACTCGTGGTAGAGCTCCCCGACATCAAAGCTCTCAGGGTAACCCTCTAGCTTTGCGATGCCACCATCCTCACTATACCGTTAAACGCCTCTTTGAACTTCCCGGCTGGTGTTATCACATGTAGCGTCTCCTCCTCCAACGCCTCCCTAGGGGTTTTCGCTAGGACTATCCTCCATATGTCCTCCGGCATTCCCGGGTATACTAGCGTCCCCTGGCTGAAACCACCTATCATGACCTCCCTGCAGCCCTCTGCTACAATGTAGTCTCTGATCTTGTAAACCTCGACTAGGTGTGCTGGTGGCCTGACGCCCTTGACCACGATGAGCTTCGCCTTCCCCCAACTCAACTCCCCTAGGTCTACATCGTACACCCTTATGCTCTTGGATAGGAGCTCTAGGAGCTCCAGCCCCTCCCTTGTTAGCCTAACCCCGAGCCTAGACCTAGCTATTAGACCTCTGGCTTCAAGCCTCTCGATAAGGGTTCTAGCGGAGCTCTCCCCGATACCAAGCCTAGATGCAAGGCCTATCCTCCCAAGTGGCTCCCTGGATAGTAGTTTGAGAGCCTCGATAACATGGTATGGAGTGAACCCAGGGCTCCCACCCCTACTGGGGGTGCACAGGCTGGTTAGAAGCTTGAAGGCACTCACTAGAGTGAACATCCCCTACCCCCTCTAAGCTCTCTGTGTTAAGTAGCCTAAATGTTCGTTAACGTTAACCCCCCGGTTTACGGTTGGAGTGTTAGAGTATACTACTACAGGGGGTTCCCTTTTTCTTGCCTAGATACTCTATGGTATTACTAGATCCAATTATACAAACCATTTCATACTAAGGCTTGTTTCCTGGAGCTCCCTACTACTGGTTTGAAGCAATACTACTCTCCTGTAGTGGTATTAGTACTACATAGTTCGAGTTGTTGTTTTACGTTCTTCGAGAACCCTACCCTAACGCCAAGCCTTGGATCTGTGTATATGTAGATTAGGCCTTTGCTCTGGAGCTCCCTCAACACCTTCATTAGCCATGTGTAGTCCGCGTTCAACCTCTCCTGTAGCTGATCTAGGTACATGTACGATGTACCCCACCTGGCGTAATGCGATACGAGTATCATTAGCACCTCTAGCTCCTCATCCCCTATGAGGCCCTTCATCTTGTTGATAAGGCACACCCCCGTTGAAACCCTCTCTTGTAGTTTACTGCCGCCCTTACCTTTAAACTCGGCAAGAAACGGCAAAGGCTCGCCACCCTCACCCCTAGCCTGGGCCCCGCTTTTGCCTTTCACTGTCTGGCTAACAGGACTACCTAGGATCTTCTGTGCTAGTATGGTGTACTCGTCAGACCCCCTCCTAGTCTCCCTCTCGTAGATCTCCCTAGCTATAGCCTCACCCTTAGGCGTTAGATACCAGAAGCCAGAATCATAGTCTACAATCCCCCGGGTCCTCCAGTAGGAGAGGTAGCTTGAAACATACCTTGAACTGAAGCCTAGAACACCGGCTATCTCACTAGACCTCATAGGCCTTGATAGTAGGAGTACGAGTATAGCCTCAACAACCCTACTCCTCGGCCCCCCACGTTGGGAAACCTTCTCCCTCAGACTCTCCACAAACTCCTCAAAGCTAGCCAGCTCTAGCCCCTTCGGGTATTAGGCTGAGAAAGGGTTCTAGAGAGGGTGGCACAATAATACTTATCACCTCTTCAAACAAGGGAGATCGTAGCTCGACCCCACGGCCTCATCGTTAACCCCCCGGTTTACGTTGTGCCAACATTTTTAGGGTCTCTCCACGCCAACCCAATATCCTGGAGTCCCCGTTGAGCGTGGATGTTGTTAAAAGGCGTCTTGTCGAGATTGTTAGGAGGAGTGTTAGCTTTGATGCTGTTGCAGAGTGGTTGTGGGAGGATTACGGTGTGAGGGTTAGGGATTGGGAGAAGGCTGTTAGGGTTATGCTGAGTGACAGGGTTTCGATCGGCGATCTCATATCATTCCTTAGGGACAATGATGTCGACTTCGATGTGGGAAAGCTTGAGGAGGACGCTGGGGGTTTATAGGCTTTTCCACCCCCCTCTCCTGTGGGTGCTCTGCTTTGATGGGGAGGTTTAAGGGTAGGGATTTGATAGAGCTTGTTGACTACACGCCTGAGGATGTGAGGTTCATTATCGAGACCGGTCTTGAGTTCAAGAGGAGGTTCTATGCTGGTGAGAGGGTCATTAGGGTTCTCGATGGTAGGGTTATTGCTCTACTGTTTGAGAAGCCTAGTACTAGGACTAGGGTTAGCTTTGAGGTTGCTGCCAGGCAGCTTGGGGCTAGCTCCATATACCTTGGTTGGGGTGAGCTCCAGCTTGCTAGGGGTGAGAGTTTGGCTGATACAGCTAGAACTCTGTCGAGGTACGTTGACGGTATTGTTGCTAGGGTTAGGGAGCATTGGAAGCTTGTTGAGCTAGCTAGGTACGCCACGATCCCCGTTATAAATGGTCTAAGTGATGTAAGTCACCCGGTGCAAGCTCTGGGGGATATGATGACTATTCTTGAGAAGAAGGGGAGGCTTGCTGGGGTTAAGCTCGTCTTCGTTGGGGACGGGTCTGATAACGTTTTAAACAGCCTACTAGTAGCTGGGGCTAAGCTTAGTTTACACATTGTAGTCTCATCCCCTAGGCAGCTTAGGCCTAACGAGGAGCTCCTAAGACATGCCCTGGAGGTCGCAAGGGAGACGGGGGCTGTCATAGAGTTCGTAGAGGACCCCTACGAGGCTGTTAGAGGGGCTGATATCGTTTACACAGATGTGTGGGTTAGCATGGGCCAGGAGGCTGTTAGAGAGGAGAAGGTCAGGCTACTGAGACCATACCAGGTTAACTCGAAGCTAATGGAGGCCGCTGGAGGTAAAGCACTGTTCATGCACTGCCTACCGGCTATGAGGGGTGAGGAGGTGACAGACGAGGTTATAGACGGGCCTCAGAGCATAGTATGGGATCAGGCTGAGAACAGGCTCCACATACAGAAGGCTATACTAGCACTACTCATACCATGATGTCTAGGAGCTCTGGTAATCACATATAGCTCTCGATATCTCGTATATGTAGGCTATCAGTGGTAGCACGTGTAGCGAGATACTAGGGTCTGGGGCGTCCCTTGAGAGCTTAACCACCATATCGTTAACCATGCAAGCCTCACTTCTAGCCTCAATCATCCTACCATCCCTCATACTCGATATAAGCCTCCTCTGCTCAACCAGGAGCCTTGCTATAGCCATCCTCCACCTTAAAACCTCCACTAGCCCCTCACCACCCCCCATCGATCTAAGCTTACTCTCAAGTCTTAGGAGTAACCTGTAGTAGTCTAGGAGCTCCTCGAACAAACCCTCAAGCTCCTCAACGTAAAACCTCAAGAGCGGACCCCCAGCGTTATAGGCCATCCACGTTGTTTAAATCGGAGACCCCCGTGTTACCTTTTTTAAACACCCGTCTTGGAACCCGTAAGCACGGTGTATGTATTGAAGAGGCCGAGGAGGGCTCTACTATTCGGGAGGTTCCAGCCGTTCCATAGGGGGCATGTGGGTATAGCTCGTTGGGCCCTAGAGGAGGTTGGGTTCGACGAGATAGTCTTCCTAGTAGGCATGGCCTCTGAGAACTACACGCCTAGAAACCCATTCACAGCAGGAGAGAGGATTGAGATGATAAGGTTATCCTTCAAGGATGAAGGGCTCCCATTGGATAGGGCTGTGACAGCTACAATACACACGCTTGAGACGAGCATTGGGAGCGTCCACTACGTACTCTCATACGTCCCAAGGGTTGAGGTTATACTAACGAGGAACCCTGTTATATCAAGGATATTCATGGACGCTGGGATAAAGGTGATGCAGCCACCACTATTCAATAGGGATGAGTGGAGAGGGGAGGTCATAAGGGAGAAGATAGCAAGAGGGGATGAGTCGTGGAGGAAAGCTGTAACACCTTCAACAGCGGAATTCATAGAGGAGATTGGAGGGGTTGAGAGGATCAGATGGGCTCTCTCAAGGGATTAAACCCCCCGGTTAACGGGGGTCTTAAGGCTTTAGAAGCGTAGGCTACCACCTTGAGTTCGTTGGAGGACTCCACTTGAACCTCAGCATGCCCGCTAGCCCTCCGAAGGTCTCCTTGAACCACTCCGCCTCAGGTAGCCCTGCGGGTATCACGACTACCTTCGCCCCTCTTGTGCTAGCTATGTTCTTCCACTTCTCAATATCATCTCTCTCCTGGTGTACTAGTAGTGTTTTGACAACCCCTGCTTCCAAAGCTAATGTAACCTCGTTGTCCCCGTAGACTACGAGCCCTGTCATCTGCGCTAGGTGGCTTTTGAACTCCTCTAGAGCTTCCACAGCCTCCCTGTAAACCTGTGCTTGTATAACATCCTTCGCCTTCATAACAGCCTCCCTTAACCCCTCGTAGCCCTGGTATGCTACGTCCACTAGCTCCCTTGATACAAGTTGCTGGAGCCTATAGTCTAGGAAGCCTCCTTTAGCGAAGTCTATCTTAGCGTACCCAGGCCCCCCGATTATAATCCCCTTCAACACACCCTTCTCCAGTAGCGGTAGGAAGTGCCTGTTAGCAGCCTCCCCAACTCTCTTGAAGAACTCCTCCACCAACTGCTCTATTATCCTCTCATACCTCCTCTGGCTCTGACCACCCTTCTCATGCTTACCCGGAACATAGCCTTCAAGCTCCTCTAGGACCTCAAGCCTCCCACCCTTAAGGAGCCCTATGGTGGCCTGATCCCTCTCAACAACTATTATGCCCACGGCCTCCCTCTCCTCAACCATATCCTCTAGGAACTCTGTTATGAAAGTCCTCTCAGTCCTATAGTAGAATACAGGGACCTTCTCCGGTGGGGTGAATGTGTAGCATATGAAGTCGCCTGTATCGAGGTTCTCACCACAGAATACGACAAGACCGTTTGATGGAACCTTAGGTATCATCTGCAACCTCTCAATGGCGGCGGAGAGAGCCCTCTTAACAGCTTGCCTAGTCCTCTTAAGCTTAATGTTATCCGTTATAGAGTACTCCTGTTTTAGCAGTTGTAGCACATCGCTCATAGGCCTACCCGGGGGTATGTAGAGGCTTAGTAGTACTGTTGCAGGGGCACTCCATGACTTAAGCTCCTTTATAATCCTAGCTAGCTCCTCCCTAGACACCCTTAGCTTAGCTTCAAGCTCCTCCAAACCAAGCCCCTCCGTTTAACTAAACTAGGGGCCTTTAAATCCCTAAGCACTACACTTAAGTAGGGTGTATAGGCTATCCTCACTTTTAAGCGTTATACCATACCTCCTAAGCGGGTGTGCCTCCACTCTATCCCCCTCTGGTATGATGGAGTAAACGGGCTTTGATAGAGCCTGGGCTACCTCAACTTCAACCTCAACCCCGGTATGTGTGGTGCCGTAGAGTGTAGGTCTATAGGCTACAACGAAATCCACCTGGTTAACGTAGGCTAGATCCCTGCTCTCCACCTGAGTCTCTATGGCGGCCTTGAGGGCCTCCATGTACCCTGGGCTAGCTGTGGTCTTGCTGACGTTGTAGAGCTCGTTGAACTTCGGATCTGTTAGATCGACTGGGTAGGTGTACTCATGTAGGGTGACCTCGGGGTGAGGCCATCTATCCCTCCTCTCTATAACACTCTTAAGTACATCACCTCTACCCACTATTAGCTCGTCGACAGTCGTAGGGCTGTGTACTATGACGTTACCACACCTACTCTCAAGCTCTGCCTTAAACCTCTCTATGTCAATGCAATCCTCGAAACTCCAGAGATCGCCATTGGATTCCAGGGCTCTAGCCCTAACCTTGGTTATGGGGTGCGATACGTATATGTTCTTGAACCTACCCAGACCACCCAGGGGTTCGTCGAGAGCGTAGGCTAGAAGCCTACGGTGACCCTCTAGGCTATGTTTAACACCGTAAACCATAACCCTTACGTTACCAAGGCCCTCTAGTAGGAATGCTGTAGCGTAATCGGAGGCCCTCCAGTAGAGGTAGCCTAGTGGGTCTAGGGGTTGGTTTGAGAAAGCACCAGGAGTCCTACCCTTTAAAACCCTCTCAGCTATCCTGGCGAGCGCGTGGTAGTAGTCCTCAATGTATAGTATGACGTAGACCTCGTAAGCTGAAGCCACAAGACCCCAGAGGAGGGGGTTGGGTATTATGTGGTTCCTCCTATGATACGTAAGGTGGACCCCCACCACAGCCTTGTTATCCCTAAGGCTCCCGAGCATCGAGTCTAGAGCCCTTCTAAACCTACCTAGGCTAGCCTGCCTCGATGTGAGGAGGAGCTCCACAGCCTCATATATGGGGGCGTGGAACTCATCCTCAATGTAATCCTCTAGCTTAGCAACAGGTACGCGGAACTCCCTCCTAGCTAGATCGAGAATACGGCCTAGCTCGACCCCGGAGACACCGGATACTATAACAAGCCTTCTAAACCTCTCGCCCAACCCTCCAGCTCTCCCACAACTAATGGTGGAGCTTAAGGGATTTAAATCGAGGAGCTCCAGTCTAACATAGGTGCTCGTTGTGAGCGTGAAGCTTAAGTGCGTAACGTGCGGGAGACCCTTCCCAAGGGGTCAGGGTGTGGTACTGAGTAAGGGTGGTTTAACACTAACATTCCATAGTAGTAGGTGTGCGTACAGGTTCTTCAAACTCCTACTCGATAGGATTGATGAGAGGTGTTTCGTGGATGTAGCTAAGGGTCTCGCCTCAGAGCTGGAGAGGGTTCTAGAGGAGAGGAGGGCTAGGGTTCAGAAGAGGATATAGACTTAACGTTTTAATCCTAGAGGTGTTAAGGGTAACCTGGGTGTGCTATTTTGAGGGTTAAGGTCAAGCTATACTCTATCCTCAGAGATTCAACCGGTCTAAGGGAGGTTGAGATAGAGGTACCTAGGGGTTCTAGGGTTTCAGATGTCATAGCCATCCTAATGTCCATTAACGGCTTTAAGAGAGCTTATGAGGCCATCGGGGGGTCCATCCTGGTACTCGATGAGAGTGGTTCCAGGCTTGAGGGGGATAGCTCTGTAGAATCAAACGTTATACATGTAATGCCACCACCAGCAGGAGGCTCTAGGATCGTTGAGGTTGGCGTGCTAAGGGAGGGGGATGACCTCGATGTGGGAGCTCTTGAGAGTAGACTTGCAAAGGCTAAGCCGAACGGGGCCGTAGCGGTGTTCGTTGGTAGGGTTAAGGAGTTTAATGGTGGTGAGAGGGTTCTAGGCCTCTACTACGAGTATGCGGAGGAGCTCCTAGAACATGTTTTAAGGAGGATTGCTGAGGAGGAGGCTGCCAGGTGGGGTTTAGCTGGTGTAGCTGTATACCACTATGTTGGCTGGAGGAGGGTGGGGGAGAAGACTATCATTGTAGCTGTTGTAGGAGACTCTAGGAAGAACGTGTTCCCGGCATTAGAGGAGATCGTTGAAAGGGTTAAGAGGGAGGCCCCCATATGGAAGGTTGAGTATAGGGAGTCAGGGGCATACTACATACTAGGGGATAGGATTGTCAAGTCCTCACCCTCAACGCTCTTGACGCAGAAACCCTCTCAGCCATCCTCCTAGCCTTATCCAAAGCCTCCTCAACACTCTCAGCTGCAACATTGAATACAATGTTCACCTTCTTGTATAGAACCCTAAACCTCCTCCTCCCATGCTGTATATACTCCTCTATTACCTCAAAATCCCCTCCCACCCCGGACCCCCAGGTATCCTACTAAACCCAAGCCGTATATTGTTTTTCACTCCACCCTTCCATCCCCATTATAGGAGCTCCGCAGCCAACCTAGAGAGCAAGCCTATGACCCCTCCTCCACCTTAAAAGTTGATTAGCTAGACCCCAGTATTACGTTTTATGATGGGAGGGGGATACGATTACTCCTCCATCCTCTCTAACAACGATTCTATCCCCGTCCGCTGCGAACCCTAGTATATCCTCTGGCACGCTGTCGACAAGCGTTATCCCCGCTATTACAGCTCCAGCTACTAGGACTGGGTCGCTTTTCGATGTTAGTATAATGGCTTTCGGTGCTTTACCCTTCCTTCTTAGAGCGTAGAGTATGTATGGGCCTACAGTGCTACCTCTACTCCTCCTAGCTAGGAGTATCTTCCCAGCTATACCCCTACCATCTACTAGAACCCCTGTATCCACGTTGACGTCGCCATAGAAGCTTATGGACTCTACCACAACAACCTCCCCCTCGGCATACCCTGGTACTACAGGTCTCCCCCTATACTCCCTTGGGGTCGTCAAAGTCTCCTCCTAGAGCTGTTCAACGAGAGTTAAGGTATATAAACTCTCCACCCTCGTTAACTATATAGGGTTTAGAGGCTGGTGTTAATGGAAGATGTTTACAGGCTTATAGACGATATAGTTGTTAAAGCAGGTCTCCCTCCTCAGGTTAAGGAGGATGCTAGGAGTATAGCTGTAAAGATGATCGAGGGTAGGATAGTCACTAGAGTTCAACCGGATATCGTAGCCCTAGCATCGGTGATGGTATCCTGTAGGTTGAACAAAGTGGGGATAGGTTTAAAACAGCTATCAATGTTAACACCCAGCAAGCACAACCCCAAGATGATTAGTAGGAGGGCTTTCGAGCTGGCGAGAAGGTATGTGGAGGTGTACAAGCCCCAGATGGATGTAGCTAGGTACGAGGACTATGTTAGGGTGGCATCCCAGATACTAGGGGTACCAGAGGATATGGAGAGGGTGGCGGAGGAGCTAGTGAGGGCTTTCAAGGAGAGGTATGGGAGGAGGCTTAAGCCGATGGCTGTAGCTGGGGCAGCGATCTACGTAGCCCTGAGGAGAACGGGGGAGCAGAGGTTAACAATATCGAGTATATCCTCTAAGCTGAAGGTGACAGAGCCCACGCTGAGGAACGCTATAAGATACTTCAACCAACTCTCCATCTAGAAGATCTTCAGTAGACCGTCCCACTAAGCCGGGCTAGAACACTATAGGCTATATACCTGTTATACCCTCTACTCCCTATTGGAGGGTGGGTGTATTGGGTGTCTTTAGCGTTTGTAAGCCTTTGATAGGTGTTATCCACCTACCGCCTCTACCGGGCTCCCCGGGTTACAGGAGGGCTAGGTTCCCCGATGTTGGTGGTAGCACTTGGGGTTTCGAGGATGTCATTGAGTATGCTGTAAGCCAGGCTAGGGTTTACGAGAGCTCTGGTTTCGACGGGGTTATTGTTGAGAACTACGGTGACAAACCCTACTCTCTAAGAGCTAGTGTAGGCCAGGTTGCAGCCATGGTTCGTATTGTGAGCTCCGTCGTTAAATCCACTTCCATACCAGTTGGTGTTAACATGCTTAGAAACTCTGGGTATGAGGCGTTCTACGTAGCCTACGTTAGTGGTGCTAGGTTCATAAGGGTTAACAGTCTCTGCGAGATGAGGATCTCGCAGGAGGGTATTCTAAGACCTGAGGCTAGAAGACTGTCGAGAGCTCTGGAGGAGCTACTAGCATACGATGACCTATACTCTGGGAGGCTAGCGGTAATGGCGGATATCGGTGTGAAACACAGTAGCCCCCTGGTTCAAAGCCAGAGCCTACAGGATATAATCAGGGATTGTATCGAGAGGAGCGGGATACCAGTCTACTCACTAATAGTAACGGGGGCTAGAACCGGGGAGGAGCCTGGATACGATAGGGTGGAGGAAGCACTACCGGTGGCGAGAGACCTAGGAGTACAACTATACGTAGGGAGTGGTGTAACCCACGCGAATATAACAAAATACTGGAGCATAGCAGATGGCTTCATAGTTGGAACAAGCGTGAAGATAGGAGGTAGAACTGAGAACCCGGTGAGTGAGGAAAAGGCAATAGCCCTAGCTAAGCTAGCTAGACATCTAAGAGAGGTTACAGGATGTAAATAACCCTAATCTTAAACACACGGGCTCTTAAAGGATTTTTAAATCTTAACCTATAACCCTTAATAAGTCTAGTGGTGTTGAAGGTGATATCTGAGAGGTTAGCACACGCTCTCAGTCTTAACGCTACCGGGGTTGCAGCGCTCATCGAGTCAACTCTCCTCGACCCCTTTGCTGGCGTTGATAGGTTTAGGGATGTTGTTGTAGAGGCCTCCCGTTGGGGGTTTAGATGTGTTGTTGTCCCTGTTTCAACACTAGCTTCCATCCATAGGCTCGCCTTAGACCACGGTGTTAGGCTATGCTCTGTCGCCGGCTTCCCCTCCGGGTTTCAGCCTCTGAGATCTAAGGTTTTAGAGGTTGAGGAGTCTTGTGGTTTTAATGTTTTCGAGGTGGATGTGGTACCCAACTTCGTCTATGTTAGGAGTGGTTTGTGGGATAGGGTTTACGAGGAGCTCTCGTCCATAGTTGATGTAGCTAAATCTCATGGTGTTAACGTTAAGGTCATAGTTGAAGCCCCCATGCTCGGTGATAGGGAGCTTGAAGCCCTTGTTGATATAGCGTACAGGGTTGGAGCCTCCTTTGTGAAGACTAGTACCGGTGTTTACTCTAAGGGTGGTGATCCGGGTACGGTCTACAGGCTCTACATCATAGCCTCAAGGAGGGGGCTTAGGGTTAAGGCTGCGGGTGGTATCAAGAGCTTCCTGGATTTAGCCTTAGCGTACGCCTTTGGAGCTGATATCATAGGGTCTAGTAGTGCTACCAGGATAATGGAGGATTATTTAAGGTTTAAGGAGGTTATGGTTGGATAGGGTATCCAGGGGGCGGTTGGAGTGAGGGTAGCATTGGTAACCAGTAGGGCTGCGAGGGAGCTCGTGGAGAGCTATGTGAGAGCTACGGCTAGCCTACGAGCCTTCGAGGTAACAGTTGTGGACATACCAGTACACTCTATATCCATGCTACCGGCTGAGACTATAGCCAAGGTGATAGGTGGGAGTAGGGATGTAGTGGAGAGGTTGAGTAGGAGCGATCTAATACTAGTGCCTGGGAGTGTGAGGGGGGATGTAAGCGTCATATCAAAGGTTGTGGGGAGGCCTGTGTATAAGGCCTCTAAGGCTCTAGCACTACTACCACAGATTCTAAGGCATGTGGCCTCAGGGGGTTCTCTTGATACTGTTGAGCCTGCAGAGAACGTAGTTGCACTGGAGCCCCCTAGGGTGGAGTATGTTGAGGCGTTTAAAGTGAATGGTGTAAGCATACCCCTAAGGGGGCCTCCCCTGGTTATATCAGCTGAGATAGTGTACTGGGTTAGCGGCGATAGTTTTAGGAGGACGCTGTCAAGGTATGTAAGTGAGGGGGCCCAGGTCATAGTTGTAGGCTCCTCCTTTGAGAGTAGCCCTGAGAGCCTAGCTGATAAGGTGTCAGCGGTGGTAGAGCTAGGCTACCCTGCTCTAGCCGAGGCACCTAGCCTGGATCACGCTAGGAAGGCTCTAGACTCTGGAGCCTCGGGGCTCATAGTGTCAAGCGAGTCTGTTGACAGCATACTAGGCCTCCTACCAAGTGATGGAGTTCTAGTCGTAGGGGATAGGAGTGTTGAACGTCTAAGCGAATCTGTTAAGAAGGCTAGGGAGGTGGGGGTGTGGAAGATTATAGTGGATCCTGTTGTAGGAGTCCCCTTGGTAGACTTCTCTCAGACCGTAGAGAGGTATAGGAGTGCGTCTAAGCTAGGCCTACCAATGATATTCTCGTCGGCTAACGTAACTGAGGAGGTTGAAGCTGACTCCCATAGCTTACACGCTCTACTATCAGCTCTAGCTGTAGAGCTTGGAGCCTCACTATACCATGTCGTCGAGGACTCCTATAAGACGCTTCACTCTGTTAGCGAGGCTCGTGAGGCTCTTAGACTAGCTGTTGAAGCCTACACTAGGAGGGAGAGCATGAAGGGTTACTATAGCAGGTTACTTATAGTAAAGCAGGCTAATAGACCTGAAGGAGCCACCCTTGGACCCGGAGAAAGGGTTGGATACGTGGAACCTAGATGGGATAGGAGGGGCTATGTTAGGGTTGAGGTTGACCACGTAAGGGGGGTTATAGTGGTAGCCTACATAGGGTATGATGGTAGTAGGGTTGTAGTTGAGGGTACCCACGGGCCTAGTGTTGCTAGAACCCTCATAAGGAAGGTTGGATTGGATGCAGAGCACGCAGCATACCTAGGCTACGAGGTTGCTAAGGCTGAGATCGCCTTGAAGCTTGGTAAAACTTATATCCAGGATGAGGATCTACTAGTAACCCCGTGGGGTTAGCAGTGGGTAGGGTTGTGGCTAGTGCTCCGGGTAAGCTGATACTATTCGGGGAGCATTTTGTTGTGAAAGGCTACAGGGCTATAGCTACATCTGTAAACCTCAGAGCTAGGGTTGATGTTGAGGAGACTAGCGGTAGCTGGGTTGAGTTCCACAGTCCAACCTTGAACTTGAAATCGAGGGTCCCACTAGACCTAGGGGGGTTTCATGGCGAGTTCGAGGTCTACGTTGAGATACTAAGGGCTCTCAGGAGGGAGGGTTACAGCATTGTACCTCATAGGGTTGTATTGGAGAGTGAGATGCCCGTAGCCTCAGGGCTTGGATCTAGTGCTGCTACGAGTGTAGCCTACGCTCTAGCCTACACAGCACTCCTAGGAGACCCCCTTGGTAGAGATGAGCTGCTAAGAATCTCCTTTGAGGGGGAGAAGGTGGCTCATGGCAGGCCTAGTGGTATTGACAACACTATAGCAACACTGGGGGGCACAGTGGTGTATAGGAGGGGTGATAAACCGACCCCTGTTAACGCTGTGATACCAGAGGATTACACATTCATAGTGGCTGATACGGGTTTAAAGAGGTCTACAAGAGATGTTGTAGAGCATGTTCTCAAAGTAGCAGAGATGCTAGGAGAGGCAGGGGAGTATGTGTACCTTGCAGCTGATAGGATTGTGGAGAAAGCTCTTAAAGCCCTTGAAACCGGTGATATGAGGCTACTAGGAAGCCTCATGTACGTTAACCACGGCCTCCTCGTAGCAATGGGGGCTTCAAACCTAGCACTGGACACCCTCGTCAACATAGCTCGGGTGAAGGGAGCTCTTGGAGCTAAGCTTACGGGGGCCGGGTGGGGTGGGTGTATGATCGTCCTAGCTGAGAGGGGTAAAGCTAAGGCTATCGTAGAGGAGCTGGAGAGGCATGCTCGTATGGTTAGACCTGTGAGCATACACGTTCCAGGGGCTCTTATAGAAACCCTGTAGTCTAAATAGCTTTTATATAAAAAGGGGTGGTTAAGGATTTAAGCTCCCGTTGCCAGAGTATATAAAGGTATCGCTCGTCTAGAATGGGGGTGTATGTGTTTGGTTAGCGGAGAGGCTCCTAACGAGGTTAGATGCCCCCCAGATAAGATTGTAATAGATCACCAGAGGGGTGTTAAGATATGCGCTGAGACAGGGGAGGTCTTAGAGGAGAACATCATAGTTGAGGAGGGTGAGTGGAGAGCCTACACTCCAGAGGAGAAGGCTAGGAGGTCTAGGGTTGGAGGCCCCATATCCTATGCTAAGCTACACATGGGGGTTGAGGCTCAGATAGGCCCCTATAGGGAGCCTGGGAGTCGTAAGATTAGAGGGTTGTCGAAGAAAGCTGAGACGTTGAGGTGGCAGAGGGCTTTGAGGCTGGGCAGGGTTGTGAGCGGTGTTGAGAGGAATATAAGCCAGGCACTCCTCATAATGGACGATATTGTAGCTAAGCTAGACCTACCTGATTCGATTAAGGAGGAGGCTGCAAGGATATACAGGGAGGCTGCACAGAAGGGTTTAACAAGGGGGCGTAGCATAGAGGCTATGGTTGCAGCAGCACTCTACGCAGCCTGTAGAAGGCATAAGGTCCCATGTAGCATAGACGAGATAATAAAGTACCTTAAGACAGCCCAGGAGACTGATATAAAGAGGGAGGTGGCTAGAAGCTATAGACTCCTAGTAAGAGACCTCAACATAACAATCCCAGTCCTAGAACCAGAAAGATTCATATACAGGCTAGCTAGCGCCTTAAACCTACCAGAACAGGTAGTCGTAGACGCTATAAAGATAGTAATAGAGGCTAAGAAGAGGGGGGTATCATCGGGGAAGGACCCGAGCGGTCTAGCAGCAGCAGCACTATACCTAGCAGCATTAAAACACGGGTTTAGGAAGACACAGAAGGAGATAGCACAGGTAGCAGGGGTAACAGAGGTAACAGTAAGGAACAGGTACAAGGAGATAACAACAGCACTGAAGATAGAGGGGGCAGGCTAGACAAGAGCCCCCTAGCCTCAGGACATAAGACGCAGTGGCCGAGGCCGGATCCCTTATATTAATGCTAGAACAGACCTTCAAAACCTCAAACCACAGTTTTCAGGTGTCCAGCTTTGTACTACTACTGCTTCGTAGACTAGAAACCCACAAGGGTACCCTAGGTGGAGGTGGGGGTGTTGCTAG
>JAPYWV010000065.1 GCA_028276165.1 Acidilobaceae archaeon | reverse complement strand
TTTGTATGACAGCATCTCTCGTCCCACACCTCTGGCATTTCTGTGCCCCCCTACCCGTTTTCCTAGCGTTTGGTGGTTTGAATTTAGCCAGCCTCCAGCACCCCCTATATGAATGTTACTCCTAGGAGCTGGCTTAATAAGACCATCGTCTCCTCCCTTGTAACCCTATGCCTTCTAGGTATCCTAGCTCTAGCTCTCCTCCTAAGTGCTACCCTCATGCCAGGTCTCGCTATTGTTATGCAGACGTCCAACCCGAATATCCCTATCTCCGGGTCGTACCTAATCCCCGGTATTTGTATGTGCTCTTGTATGCCGAAGCACACGTTACCATGGTTGTCTATGCTTGAAGCCTTAAGCCTGTAGCCTACGACCTCGAGTAGCCTTTTTAGGACTGATAGGGCTTTCTCCTCCCTAAGTGTTACGATGACACCTATGTTCTCCCCCCTCTTGATCCCGAAGTCTCTTATGGTCTTCTTAGCCCTCCTAGGTACGGGCTTCTGCCCTGTTATCTGCTCTAAGACCTTGGAGGCCTTAGCCAGCCTCTCCCCACTACTTCCAACTCCTATGTTCAGGGTAACCTTCACTATCCTAGGCTTCCTCATAGGCTGTCTCTTCCACTCCTCGAGGATTCTCTCAACAACCTCAGGTGTTAGCACCGGGGAGCTCATGGCCAAGCACCCTCAGGTAGCTTTATGATAGGCTTGTCAACCCCTATGATGTAGATGTAGTTTAAACTAGTCTGGAACAGGTTACCCCTAGGATCTTCAAGTGTGACAACTGTGGTCTCCTTCCTCCAACCCCATGTTATAGACTTAATCCTCCCAACCCTGCCCACAGCCTTACCTCCAACTACTAAGGCAATCCTACCTATATCAAAGCTTATGTAGCCTTTAATCTCCATACTCGGGATTGTTACGATCAACGTGCCACCTACATCGTAGACATCCTCTACAGGATTCCTAGGATCCTTAACCTTTACAAGCACATTCCTACCATCATAGAGGTTCAGCTGTATATGGCCGCCCTTTACAGTCGTCTTATTCTCAATCCTCAATGGCTTAATGGTTGCCTCCTCCCTCGGTATCAGCTCCAGCTTGAAGAACTTAACGGGGTATGGTAGGAACCTGTATAGCTCCCCCGTCTTAACAACCTCTATGACGTCCATGAAGCTCACCGGGAACTTGTAATCTCTCCTCACGACGCCGTCAATCTTGAAATTACCTTCAGCTATTAGCTTCCTAGCTTCCCTCGCTGTCTTAGCATAGCCTAGAACATCTCTTACTATCAGTAGTAGTGGAAGGCTCCTCTCCATGGGGTGGGGTCCTGGTCTCGGTTTAACAGTCCACTTGTACTCCTTCCTAAGTATAGGCCAGAAGGCTGGTGCAGCCAACGCCTTTAAATGCCTTCTACCCCCCATCCTAGCCACTTACACCACCCCCACTCTCAGCCCTAGCCTCACCTTCACTAGTTTCAGCCTTCCTCTCCTCCTCCACCTTTACGCCACTCCTCCTCTCTATGATAGCCCTCCTCCACTTATCCTTAAGATCCAAGGCTACGATGACGACCTTAGATGGGTGTATTGGGACGAACCTAGGTGTTCCATCCTGCCTCTTCACCGTAACCCCGTCAACGTATATCCTTAACCTCCTTAAATCAACCTTGACAACCGTCCCCTCATGGCCTTTAAAATCACCTCTTACAATCCTAACCTTGTCACCCTTCCTAACCGGGAGCCTTTTAACCCCGTACTTCTCTCTAAGCTCCTCGCTTAGAGGAGCGGTCATAAGCTTCTGTCTAACATGCAGGGGGGCCTGTAGTAGAGCGAGCCTCTGCTTCCTAGGTTGCTTGCTCTCAGTTAGCCTAGCCACCTTCCACCACCTTAGACTATCATTGTAGCTAGCTTAGCCACTTTAGGCCATCTCTCGGCAGCTTCCCTAGCTATGGGTCCTCTGATCTCGCTACCCCGAGGCGTCCCATCGGGGTTCACTAGTACTGCAGCGTTATCCTCGAATGAAACCCACGTTCCATCAGGTCTTCTGAAAGGCCTCCTCTGCCTTACTATGACAGCGTAGACTATCTGCCTCCTCATCTGGGGCGTCCCTTTCTTAACAGAGGCTACAACTAGATCCCCTACGCCTGCGAAGGGTAGCCTTCTAAGCCTAGTCTTTATGAGTGGCACGTTGATTATCATTATCTCTTTAGCACCACTATTATCAGCTACGTTAACATAGCTTCCAACCTGTAGACCCGCGTTGACCTTGGGCCTCGCGGATGTGAGTAAGTACTTCCTCTTAGCCACCACCCTTCACCCCCAGGACTACGAATCTAACAGTCTTAGATAGGGGTCTACACTCTCCAATTACAACCCTCTGGCCCGGGATCACCTTAATGCAGTCGGGTAGGTGTGCGTGTATCTTCTTACGCCTCCTCTCATACCTCCTATACTTCTCGTCATAGTGTAGGTACTCGTGGCTCACGACAACCATCCTCTTAGAGTTAGCTTTAACAACAGAGCCTTCCAGTATAACACCCCTAACCCTTAGGCTCCCATGCCAGGGGCAGTTTGGATCACCGCATATCTCCTTGGGTGGCTCCACCCCTGGGATCTTTAGGTTCTTAACACGTTTAAACGCTGGCATTACACCTCTCACCCCTAACTATCCTCTTAGCCCTCTCAGGGGGGCTACCCAATATATCGTCACCCCTTACCCTAACCCATCCAAACCCAGGTATCTCTACTAGGAGTAGGGATCCAGGCTTAAGTATGGTTACAACCCTACCCCCCTTATCCACCTTAAGTGATCTCGTTGTCTCCCAGACTACCACGCCCTCAACACCATCCAGGCTTGGGTCTAGGTGGTTTAACACCCTGACCTTCAAGCCTAGGAGCTCGTGGCATAAAATGTTATCCTTGCTTAGCCTCACCTCTAGCCCCTCTAAGCTCCTCCTCCCTCATCACAGTCAGTATCCTAGCGATGTTCCTTCTAAGCTCTCTAAGCCTACCCGGGTTTGTTAGAGTCCCTACTGATGCCTTGTACCTTAACGTTATCAACTCCACCCTCATCTCCTTAAGTAACTTTAACCTATCCTCTAGCCTCATAGCCCTTATGTCCTCTGCCCTAATCTTATGCTTTGGAGGCAACCTCCTCCACCTCCTCCTCTCCCAGCTCTATCTCCTCCTCTTCCTCCTCTAGTAAAGCCTCTATCTCTTCTAGCCTAGCCGTCTCCATCTTCTTACTCTCCACCTCCTCCCTGATCTTGGCTATAACTTCTTTAACCTGACTGGGATCCTTTATAGCTATGTGATCTGGGGGTGTACCTGGCTTGGTTATTATAACTTCGATCCCAATCACACCCTTTGGTAGTCTGGCGTAGGCTACAGCTCTATCCACAAGCTCTTCAACAACATGCCCGGCCTTGTAAACCTTACCCTCCTTGTACTTCTCAAACCTCGCTCTCTCAGCTACAAGCTTTCCGCTTATGGTTATCTCAACCCCCTGGGCTCCGTTAGCCATTACCCTCCTTAGTACGGTGAAAGCTACACGTCTGAAGTGGAAACCTCTCTCTATCAACCTAGCTATCCTGAAGGCCTGAACTCTAGCGTTAAGCTCTGGTAGCTCCGGCTGGCTTACGGTTATCTGTGGGTTCTCTAGGTTGAATACCTTAACCATTATCCTCTGTAGCTCCCTAATGGTGGAGCCCCCTCTTCCTATTATGAGAGCTGGTCTCTCAGCGTAGATGTGCACCCTAGTCCCTAAACCTGTTTTAACCACATGTACGTCAGCGTAACCTGCTTCGTAGAAGTTCTGAGCTAGGTACTCGTCTATCTTAGCCTTCAGTAAAGCTTGTCCCAGGAAGTACTTCTTAATCTTCGTCATGAGGCCTCACCTTCAACAACTATAACCTCAACATGGCTTGTAACCCTAAACTTGGGGGTAGCCCTACCGAAGGCTCTTGGCATCCACCTCTTAAGCGTCATACCCTTATGAGAGGCTATATGCAGTATCCTTAGGTTCTCCAAGTCCAGCCCTTTGACCTCAGCGTTGTTCTCAACGTTGTCCAGAAGCTTCAAGAGATACCAGGCTGCCTTGACAGGGTATCTTCCAACAGGCCACCCCCATCTATCCGCTAAACCCCTCCTATGAGCCTGCTTCCCATGGGATCTTCTGAAGGGGACAGCCTCCTTCTTCTCTATAACCCTCCTAAGGAACTCCTTAGCCTCGGATAGCTTCATGCCCTTAAGTACACTGCAAACCTCTCTCATCACCTTAGGGTGTACTGGTACATCCCACATCATAGCCTTCGCTATCTTAGACTCGTCCCTAAGCTTAAGCGAGTAGCTCCACACCGGCAATAGGCTTGCACCCTATCACTTCTGACCTCCGACGTGAAGGCTACTCTTAGTAGCCTTAAGCCCGGGTTCTCCGTGCTTAACGGCCTTACATGTTGGTGCAAACTCGCCTAGATAGTGGCCTATCATCTCGGGGACTATCTTGACTGGGACGAACTCCTTACCGTTATGAACAGCGATCGTTAAACCAACCATCTCAGGTAGTATTATCATGTCCCTTACATGGGTTTTAATGACGGGGGGGCTGCTTAGAGCCCCTTCAGCGAGCTTATGCCTAATCTTCCTAATCTTAGCTAGCAACTTCTGCTGTGCAGGCGTGAAACCTCTAAGTATCTTCCTCCTCTGTCTAGCGGGGAGAAGTTTAGCTAACTCTCGTGGCTGCATTTTAAGCAACTCCTCTAAAGTCTTACCACGATACCTGAACTTCTTCCACTCAGGTTTAATCTCTAAAGCCACCTAGACACCCCTCTACCCTTAAAGCCACCACGCCTTAAATACTTCCACTCCCTAAGCTATTATACCCCATTTCCTCTGCCTCAACGCTACCATAATATACCAAGAGTGCGTTTCCCCGCTAACGGTATCTCCGCTAGCGGGGTTAGGCTTAGGTGTGGCTAGAGCATGCCTTCACCCGCGCCTCACAGGCCCTGGTCGAGCCCTAACACCATAGGGCTCCTCCTCTGCTAAGAGATAGCACTCACAGCCCCTCATCGTAGCGTGGATCACCGGGGAGGCTGTGCTGCTTCAACGTCCATAGATAACCGGGGGTATTTAAGTTCATTGTCTACCCTGTAACAGCCCCCAATCACCGTAGTGCTATGGAAGGCCCTACGTGTACGTGGTACGGCTGGGTTTCTCTAGGACGGCTATGCTGGTATGAAGGTCACCGTGCTTAACAGCTCTTAGGTGTTTGACTGTAAACTCCGTCTTACGGGCTTCCCTTAGCAGGTATTCGATGTCAGGTGTTATCACTGTTAATGTTCCTCCGTGTTTTAACGCCCTATAGGCTTCCGGTATGAAGTCTCTTATTATGCCTCTCGCCTCCTCCAACTCCCCCATTCTTATCCCGTAGGGTGGATTTGTTATGATCCTGTCAACGCTCTCCACCCCTACGTACTCTGTTAGCCTCCTAGCATCCCCTACTATGACCTTCACCCTCCCCTCCACTCTTGCTGTTATGATGTTCGCTAGTGCTCCCTTCAAGTACCTAGGGTTTATATCCATACATGTTATCCTTGAGTTCTCGTATAATAGAGCTGCTTCTACAGCTATCGTGCCCCCACCGCACATGGGGTCGAGTATTACCTCTCCGTCTCTTGCCCCAGAGAGTCGTAGCATTATGTACGCTAACGTGTGTTTAAGAGCTGCTGGGTGATCGTAGACCCTATACCTTTTAATATGTAGCGATCTCTCTCCAGACAACAGTACCCCGATGGAGAGTGTATCATCGTAGACCTCACTGTACACGATGACATGCGGGCTGTTAAGCCTAACCTCGGGCCTCCACCCCCTCCTCTCCTCAACAACCTTTATAACGGCTTCGCCAACAACTCTAGCTATGTCCATCGAAGTATACTCGTGGCCCTCTCCAACCCTCTCCGACTCAACTGCAAACGTGTAACCTTTACCAAAGAACTCCTCGATGCGGGCTTCAGCCACCATATCATAGGCTCTCTTTAAACCCTCCATGCTGAAGCCTACGGGGCCCTCTGCTAGGAGTAGTACTACCGAGTGTACGCTCCTTAAGCCTAGTACCCTCTCCAGAACCCCCGGGTCTTGGGGGGATTCGATTTTAACCCTACCACTACCACTCCTAGCCTCTAGTATCCTAGCTCCGGGTACCTCCTCTCTAACCTCTACAGCCACAACATCCTCAGTCCCAGGATTGCATGTTAGGAGGAACTTCAACCCTACACTCACCAAGCCTCCTACACGTCTTGGATAGGAGTAGTAGGAGGCACTCAACCTCCCTCTTGTACATTACACTCTTAGCGGTTATCCTCCTAAGAGCGAGCCCGACATCGTTAACCTTCCTCTCATCATTTAAAACATGCCTGGCTAGAGCTCTACCGTAGGCCTCCACTAGGCCTATGATCTTTGGATCTACAGGCTCCAAGTCGTAATGGGGTTTACCTCTAACCTTGTAAAGCTCGTAGAGCATGATGGCAGTGGCATTAGCTAGGTTTAAAACGGGGTAGTGTGGGCTAGCCTCTATTGTGGAGAGGAGCGTGCACATGCTAATCTCCTCCCTTGTCAGACCAACACTCTCCCTACCCATAACGAGGGCTACAACACCCGGGGTCCTGGAGGCTATGAGTGCTGCTTCACTCGGGCTAACAGGCATCCTCAGCATATCCTCTTTTGACGCTAGGGCTGATGTGCAGATGGAGAGGCTAACACCTCTAAGGGCATCGCCTAGACTCTCAACAATAACAGCGTCCCTAAGCCTACCAGCAGACCTAGCAGCATATTCAAAAGCCTCATCAATGCTAGCAGTAGGTTTAACTAGGTAGAGCTCGTCAACAGCAAAGTTGTCAGCAAGCCTAGCAATCATCCCAAGGTTGATAGCCCCCTCTACGCCCACAAGTACGAGCCTCAACTTATCCAAGCCCGGGAACCCCCTATCCCATCTCAGAGATTAAGACTATTATGATTTACGACGAAAGCTTCACCTTTTCCAAGGCAGGATGGGTGAGAGAAGTCTGCTAGAACGGGGGATTAGATGGAAAGGTATAAGCTCCAGTTAAAAACAAAGTGTGTTGCACCTAGGGGTTGGAGACCCCCTAGGCAGGCAGACCTCCGTCATCCGAAAACGATGCCTCTAGGATGGGGATGCTGAAAGGGTTATGTAAGTGCTTCCTGGCGGAGACGCTCAGGGGGGCCTAGCATGAGGCTAGGTCTCTGGGGATGCTGGGAGGGGTCGTAGGACATTGTTGGAGCTCTAACACTTAAACTTTGGGCTTAATGTGGAGAACTCTAAGCTCTTCAAAGAAGAATCTCTGCGAGCCGAGTACCTCTACATGAGCCCCCTCAACTAAATCTTCTACCCTAACGGGGGAGAGTGTGGAGTATACTAGTAGAACCTCCCTTCCCCCCGTAATGCTATCCCCTATGAGCCTCTCCATAACACCTCCCCCTCCACTCCAACTAACATCAAGCCACCAATCGCATGTACCCCTCTGGCTTTCAGGCTCTAATGGTAGGTATGGTGGGTTTAGTACAACGAGATCCCATGTGGTGTTCAGGAAGCCCAGGCCATCGGATTGGACTATGTGAGCCTCCGGGGGTAGGTTGCACCTTGCATTTCTAACAGCGTAGGGTGATATGTCAATAGCTAGGAGCACGTCTGGGTTGAAGAGCTCGTAGGCGGCTAGGGCTAGGATTCCCGTCCCAGTCCCCAGGTCTACGATCTTCTCATACCTAGATCCTCTTAGGTAGAGCTTGTACATCGCCTCTAAGGCTAGTAGGCTATCCTCTGCGGGTTTGTATACGCAATCGTGTACCTTCACCTTGTAGCATTTCCAGGAGGTGCACACGCTCACCTCACTATATCCATTAGCTTCTCCACATCCTCTAATGTTAGCTCTCTCACCCTCCTCTCCCCAAGCCATGAGAGTTTCCCCGGCTCTACCCCCAGGCATCTGGATGCTATCTTAACAGCCTTCTTATTCCTACTACTGAACAAACACCTGGTTAGTGATTCGAAGAACTCGTCACCCTCCATCCAGCTCTTCTTCCTCCACATCTCTACAACAGCTCCGGAAACCTCAGGCTCCGGGTAGTAGGAGCTCCTAGGTATCACGCCTAAGAGTCTTACGTTGAAATACCTGTTAGTTAGAAGCGTTAACCTACCGTAATCCTCCTCCCCAGGCTTCGCAGTCATCCTCCTAGCTAGTTCTAACTGTACCCCTAGGAGTGAGTATACGATCCCGTTATTCCTAGCTATCCTGGCTACAAGCTGGCTTGATATGCTGTATGGCGTGTTAGAGTACACCACCCTTACACTTGTCGACGATACATGGTCAAGGCCATCCCCTCTAACGACGACAACGTTACCACTAGCTATTGACGCTAGGTGTGATGCTAGTAACGGGTCTATCTCTACAGCAACCACACGTGATGCTATTTGCGAGGAGTGGACGGTTATAACACCTAGACCTGGCCCAATCTCCAGCATATCGTTTGACTCCCACTTAGCCAAAGCCTCTAGGAATAAAGCTATACCACGAGGATCTACGAGGAAGTGCTGGCCCAGCCTCTCCCTAGGTTTAACACCAAGCCTTCTTAGAGCTACAATAGTCCATTTTAGGAGCTCCTCTCTGGTGGGGAGGGCCCATCCTTGTCTAAGAGACAAGCCCTCTCCTCTTCGAGAAGTAGGCCCTCTTAATCTTATCGAGGTAGCCCAGGTACTGGGCTTGGGGGTCTGAGGGTTCTATGAATACATAGTACTTAGCCTCCCCCCTGATCTCCTCAACTATCTTCTCGGCTATAGCCTCCACGGGGTCTATCTTTAGAACCTTCTTAATCTCCTCGAAGCTCTCAAAGGGCTTCTGCTTCCTCCTCTCAAGGAAGTTTGTTAAAGTCTTCTTACCAACCCCTTTGAAGAGCTCTAGTACGTGAAGCCTTATGTTTACAGCATCAGCTATGTTGAAGAACTCAACGTATATGGGTTCATCGCTTTTAACAATCATCTTGACAGCCTCCAGTAGGTTACTCTTAGCTATATCCGTTAAATCCTCGTACTTCAATGGTATAGGTGGGACCACGAGTATCGTGGGGGGGAGTCCTTTCTCCTCAGCTATCCTCGATAGGTCTAGAGGTGAGTCTACGAGAAGACTCCAACCCCCCTCCTCCTGTATTACACTCTTCAGGGAGTCCATGCTCCACTTATCGAGAGGTGTCATGGGGTAGCAGTACACCATCTTCTCAGGCCCGGGTAGGCATGCTAGGAGTACTGTGACCTTCTTGAACCTCTGCCCCTTAACGTCGGCCGGCTGCGGTATAGTCCTTAGGACGCTCCTAGCCAGAGTAACCCTCTGGAAGATCTCTACATCAGATAAGGGTATTCCATCTATTAATGTGAACCTCCTAACCCCGATGGCCTGGGCTATAGGTCTATCCTTATGCTCCTTATGGGGGTCGTTGTAGGAGCCTTGGGGCATGTAGTCCAGGATTACCCCTTCCACCTCGATAGCTGCTGGATGCTGAGATCTAATGCTTGGAACCCTCCCGGACTCCCTCTCGGTAGGCCCCGCATCCAAAGCTTAGCTCACCAATGACCCCCAGCCAGCACTACTATGTGTAGTCTAAGGCTTAAATGCT
>JAPYWV010000033.1 GCA_028276165.1 Acidilobaceae archaeon | reverse complement strand
CCTTTAGCTCGAACAGAACCTCCTCATTATCGATAGGATGTTGTTGATAACATCTGCATCGTAGGCAAGCTCCTTCTCCATCTGTAGTATCGATCTAACCTCACCCTCACTCTCGGGGCATACGTTTATTAGGTTAACAGCCGTCTCATCACTTAAACCAAGCTTCTTCAAGTTATCGAAAACCCTCCTAGCATCCTCCCCCCTCCTACCACCGAATATCGATAGGTAGCTCCACGTCCTCTCATGAACCTCGCTCAGCTTATCCCCAGACTTCATCCTAACCTCGAGAGCCTCCCTAGCCTCATGTAGGCTAACATACCTCTTACCCTTGATAACCCTATCCAACAGAGGATCCCCCAGGGCCTAGGGTGACTGACTAGATAAAGGCCTGAGATGTACGGGGGCTACAAAGAGGGTCTTCTTCTTATCACCAAGATAAACCTCAACAATATAACAGCTACCACGTTTACCGACCACCACGCCAGTCAAACCATGATACCTCCTATGAGGCATAGCCCAGTAGTGGAAGCTAGAATCAATCTTGATAGCAACCCTATCCCCAACATTATACTCCCTCAAAAGCACACTAGCCTTGGGAACAGCACCCCTCTCCCTCACATCCTTACGCAACAACCTCCTAGTCCTATGCCTAAAACCCTGCGGAGCCTTAACCATAAGTAGACACCTAAAATCCTATCTCCTAAATCACACCTATATACCTTACCCTCCTTTAATTCATCGAGTAGAGCGCCGAGAGACCCTACTTGTTGGCCCTCACCTCATGTAACGGATTCCACACCATAGGGGACCTCGTCCTGGTATATTGCTTTGCAATTGTTGGCCCCACCGTATTCTCTATTACCACACTCTTATTCCCCCTGCTGTGGGCCCCATGATCTTAGCCGGATGAGGGAGTGTTTAAGCTTTACCCTATATCGTCTCTAAGCAGACAAAGATTTTGATGCAGGAATTAGTTTTGATGTGTGCTTTTCGTGTGGTTATTGTGGGGATGGCGAGTTTAATAGGTTTGGCGATAGTGCAGGAACTGTTTTAGTTTTTCATGAAGGTTAAATTTATAAGGCTTCCCGGCTACCCTAGTGCTCGCTGAGGTCCATGAGCCCACCTGAAGGCTCGAGGTTACCTGCTATTGAGGGTAAATAACCTCCGTAGGGTGGTCTCTATTGGAGTCAGTGTGAGGTAGATAGTGGGGGGTTGTTTAAAGGCGAAGAACACCATCTATCAGGGAAGATTGTTTGGCGGGGTGATGGTTTTTGAGGGTTTTTGTGGAGTTGCTGGTTAGGGTTTTTGTGTTGGTTGCCGTTATGCCTTTGCTTGTACGTGTTATTGATGGTGTTTTAGGTTTACTTCCTGTTATCTCTAGGTGGGGTTTTAGGTTTGATGTTTTATCGTACGATGTTGCTGTCTCCATAGTCTTTCTTGTCCTCTACCTGTTCTCCTTGGTGCTTCTAGCTTCTTCCGTTATCCTCGTTGATCCTCTCTTCTACACCCTCTCCCTCCTCCCTCTTGTTGTCACCGGTGGTTTTGATGTTAGCTGGAGTGCCTACATTGTCTTGGTCGTCGTGCTTCTAAGCTTTCTAAGTGTTGTCATTCAGGGCTATAGGGAGGGTCAGTTTTCCTCCTTTAGGGTTAGGGGTTTCCCCGCTCTCCTCGTATCCCTCTCCTCCCTAGTTGTCATTGTGGTCTCCTTATCCTATGCTATATCACTCCTATCATGGTCTTATATTGAGGCTCTTAGGGGTGTTAGTGTTGGCTCCAGCGTCCTGGAACCCCTGGTTTCATTCCTCTCAGGTAACCCCCTAGGTAACATGCTCGTCATAGCCCTCGTTCTATCAGCCTTATACCATGTTGCTGTTAACCTATCGGAGACCCTAACGTTATATCTAAGGCCTTCGAGGGATGTAGCTTTGAAGGCTTTAACTTTAGATCCTTACGCTCCGATAAAACCTCCCCTGACATCGCTTAGGAACGCTATCGTAACGTTAGCTGTATCACCAGCGGTGTACGCTCTACTAGCCCAGTCCCTCACGAGGTTAGGCTTACTCCCAGGCTCTGAGGAGGGCTTCCAGCCTGTTGTAACCCTAGCTAGGTGGTTTCTATCACTGCTAACACTAATCCTAACATGGGCTCTACTAACGAGAGCCCTAACAAGGTTCGATGAGAGGGAGCCAGGGCTAGGAGGTATCGTAGCAGGGTTAACCCTCATAGCTTTAACGTACGGACTCCTACTCATAGCAGGCCTATGGGATCCCGGGAGTGAGGGGCTAAGCTTGGATAGAGCTGATAGCTACCTAGCCTCGACAATAGCAGGCTACTACAGGGTCTTATTCAGCATACTAGAACTAGTACCCATGCTGATAGGGCTAGCACCATAGTATCGGCATGGGTGAAACGTATAAAAGCCCCAGGGGTGGTATATCCTCCAGGGTGCCGGGGTAGCTCAGCTAGGTAGAGCGCCGGGCTGTTAACCCGGTGGTCGAGGGTTCAAGTCCCTCCCCCGGCGCCACCCGCACATGTAGCACGGGATACCCTCCCTGTGGATAAAGCTACCCAGTTATACAAAGAGGATGGGGGAGCTGTCGTTCTAGTACGCGGCTTTGAGAACAAGGTCTAGTAGTCCGTCGCTCCTCAACCCCCTCTCTATCCTGTACAACTGCTCGGGTGACACACCGTATCTAAGGGCCACCCTGTACGGTGGGATCCTGTTAAGCCTAGCGTATAGTAGGAGTATGAGGCTCCTCAAAGCCCCCCGGTTGCACAGCCTCCTCCTGAACTTATAGTGTGTTATGAGCTCCTCCAGTAGCCTACGAGCCACATAGCTTGATTTAAGCCATTCTACAACCTCCCTTGGTAGCTTGATTTGCTTAGCCGATCCAATCCCGTTTATTAATAGGTTCTCGCTGTCAACAAAGACTATAGCATCGCTTACGAAGAGGCTCTTACTCAATAACGCTCACCGTATGTCCCAGTCTCGCAGGCGGGTTAATTAAGCTTAATGGGTTAAAACTCGTGAAAGCTTATAAGGATCTCTAGGCCACCTGTGTACCGTAGTTAGGTGGTAGGCTATGCTAGCTAGGGCTCTCGCAGCCTTAACCCTCATAGCCATCATGGCTGTAAGCGTTCTAACAGCGGCCACCCCCACCATTGAACCCTCAGACTCGGATCTCCAGAGGATGCTGGATAGGAGTGCTCCACCATATCAGAGAGGGGAGCTTAGCAATAGGTTTATAGTGATGCCTGGTGGGAAGCTCTCTGGTGATGCAAGAGCTATAGTCGAGCTTCTAGGTGGTAGGGTTGTAGGGGAGCTTAAACTCCTAGGGGGGCTTGTTGTCGAGGGACCCTCTAGCATAGCTAGGGTGCTTGAGCAGAGGGGTTTCAACGTCTACACAGATAGAATCCTCTACCTAGTAGAACCCCTAAGGCTCCCATTCGAGGCTATAAGCCCCATGCTCGGCAACGGAACTCCAACGATTGGGGCTCCTAGGCTGGTCTCAATGGGCTATAATGGTTCTGGTGTTAGGGTGGCAGTCATAGATACTGGTATTGAGAACCTACACCCGTGGCTGGTGAGGGGCAATAGGAGTGTTGTAGCGTGGGAGGTTGACGCTACGGGTACTGGTATCGTGGACTACTGTGGTAAGAGGATTGGATTCTACTGGGGTGGAGTTCATGGAACCCACGTTGCAGGCATAATAGCTAGCCAGTATGAGAGGGCTCCAGGTGTAGCTCCTGGTGTCAGCCTCTACGATGTAATAGTGTTCCCGGAGATGGTGGATACGATGTTCTTCGGATGCTTCCGGACCCTAGCCTCCTACGTGCTAGCTGGGATAGAGCTGGCACTCCTAGGCCCGGATCTGGAGCCCGATACAGGGGATGAGGCTGACGTGCTAAGCCTCAGTCTAGGCTACATAGCCCCACCTGAGATACAGTACGCTATCAAAGCTGGTATCGTAAAGGACCCCGTTATAGATGCTTTGAGGAGGGCTGTGAGTAAGGGTAAAGTTGTTGTCGTAGCGGCTGGTAACGCTTACGGGCTTAACATGATAAACGCTCTATGCCTAGCCGATGGGGTCATATGTGTCGGGGCTTCAAGCCATATGGGCACCGTTGATACAGGCGATGACATGCTAGCATGGTTTAGCTCTAAAGGCCCAGGACCCCTGGGCACACTACTACCACATGTTGTTGCCCCAGGCGTCTTCATATACTCCTCGATACCAACAGATCTAGCCAAACTATACTACCTCCCAGAGCCTGGAGATATACTCTCAGGAACCTCCATGTCCACACCCTTCGTGTCAGGATCAGCAGCACTACTGATAAGCTACCTTAGAGCTAGGGGGGAGCCCGTGGACCCCAGGGTTGTGGCAGCACGTCTAATCCAAACAGCTGTAGACGTTAAACCCCAGGGTGCTGAGGCCTTCTGGCTACTCCCAGACTGGTATAAGGAGCTTCTAAGACAGTACATACCAGTACCTCCAGTTAACACCCCTGTGGATCAAGGCGGTGGGCTTATAAACGTTTACAGGGCTGCCCTAGCGGAGCTAGAGCTATCATTGAAGGGGAGCCCTACAGGCTACGTAGTGGTTGGAGGGCAGCCTTACGAGTTCGACGTTACGGTTAGGAGTTTAGCGAACAAAACTTTAACCGTAGCCGTCTCCCAAACACTCGTAAGGTTCTGGAACATCTACACATTCGAGGATGTTAGTGCTAGGATCGTTGTGGGAGAATCCCTAACGAGGATACCCTCAGGCTCCACTATAAGCGTTAGGGTTAGCGTTTCAGGGTTGAATTCAGGTGTTTACGGTGGCTACATAGGCTTCAGGGTTGTTGAAACTGGGAACCTCTACAGGATCCCTGTCCTAATAGTGGTTCCAGTAGATATTTCGGTTAACGGGTTGAAGTTCGTAGAGCAGTTGAACCTGAAGACTGGGACTAGGGATGTATGGGATATCGTGACATTGTATGTTAACGTTAGGAGGCCAGTGGAGGAGCCGTTATCTATAACAACCCTCTCGGGCCCAGGAGCTCCTGGCATGGTATCTGTTACCCTCACAACACCCTCGGGCATGTACTCCTCGTTTACAAACACTATGGGCTACATCCTATTGGAGCCCGGCCTCTACACCTTAAGCGCTTGGATCCTCTTCGGCTTCATGTGGCCTATCAACGTCGACTTCACCTTAGTAATCGGGATGCCAACTCTAACCGAGAGGGTTAGGGGTGCTCTGGAGGAGATACAGCTCCTAAGATCTAGGATAGACCTACTCGAATCCTCCCTGAACGCCACTGTTAAAGCCTTAGAGTTGCTTAGGCTGGAGCTCCAAGCTGAATCACAACTCCTCAGGAGTAGGGTTGCTGAGCTGAACAGGACGCTGGTGGAGCTCGATAAGACGCTAAGAGGTCTCGGAGAACAGCTGTCAAGAGCTCAGGATGACCTGAGGAGGCTATCTACAACCCTGTCAGAGGAGGCTCGAAGGCTCGGGGATAGGATTAGCGCGCTGGAATCCAGGCTACAACAGGCTAGAGGTGATCTAGAGGCGTTAAGGGGGGAGCTTAACGCTAGAGCCCAGGAGCTCTCATCAAGGATAGGTGACCTGGAGGGAGCACACTCCACTACGAGGATTACAGCTATCATAGCGGTGGTTTTAGGCTTAGCAGGTGTAGCCCTAGGAGCCTACATGATGTTAAGACGTGGTAGTTGAGGGGCCCTCCACACCTCCCCCCTCCTAGAAGCTTTTCCCCTCACTACGGTAGCTCTCCAATAAGCACCGTGAGGTTACCATTGTATCCTACGAATACGTAGAGCCTCCTCCCAAGCCTCTCACCGTCTACAGCCAACCCCAGCACCCTGATAACCTCCCCTAGCTCTGTCGATGTCACCGTAAGCTTAACCCCACTTCTATCAGCCCCATCCATCACCATTCTCATAGCCTCCCTAACAGTTACACCCTTCTCCAGGGTTACCGTTGTTGCTGAAACAGCTCTAAGGTATGAGATGAGGAGCTCGAGACTCCTCCAAGCCCTCCTCCTAACACGCCTCTCTATGAGAGCTACGTTCTCTCTAGTCGTCCTCAGCATCCTGGAGACAGCTGTTTGACTCAAACCCCTAGCTCTAAGCCTTAGTATCTCCTCCTGCCTCCTTGTTAACACAACCCCCCACCCTCCGTAAATTACCCTAAGTAACCTAAGGGGTATAAATAGTTGACCTTCACTACGGTAACGTTTATAGGGTCCAGGTAAGAGTGTAATTTAGCTTGGTTTACCTGGGGTGTCTCCGTGGTTGAACTTAGCAGCATCAATGTAGGCTTGAAGGGTTTAACCCTCCTCACCATAACTCTGGTCTTAGCGATCCTAACCTTAACATACTATGCTCACCAGGGGTCTCAGCAGGAGGTCGTGGTGGTAGGTGCTCCCACTATCCTCTACAACGCAGGGTTAGCTCAGAGGCTCCTAGAGGACTTCAAGTTCAACCTAGGGTACAAGGTTGAGTTCAGGTACGTTGTTAGAGGTACTGGGGATCTCCTAAGGCTCCTAGCTGATGGATCCCTCTGCATAGCCTTCACACTCTCTCCCCCACTTGAGAGGAGGTATGCTGAGGAGGGTAAGATCAACTGGCATGGGGTGTTCGCTTACAACTACTTCATCATCGTAGGGCCTCGTGAGGATCCAGCGGGTGTATCGAAGGCCTCTAACGTAACTGAGGCTTTTAAGAGGATATTCGATGGCGGGGAGAGGGGTGTTGCAGTGTTTGTGAGCAGAGGTGACCTATCGGGAACCCATGTTAGGGAGCTCCAGATATGGAGCCTAGCTGGTTTAAAACCTGAAGGTAGGAGGTGGTATCTTAGGACATCTCAAGGCGCACCTGAGACTCTCATAACAGCCTCTAACCTAAAGGCGTACACGTTCGTCGACGAGGGTACATTCAAGGAGCTGAAATCCAGAGGTAAGGTGGGCGACCTCGAGGTGCTATTCACCCAGGACACATACCTCCTAGTGAACGTCTACTCGATAGTAACATCTAGGCATGATAGGTGTAAGGGGGGGCATCTGGAGGAGCTCCTGAGATCTATAGTGGAGTACGTTCTAGGCGAAGGCCAGGACGTCTTGGAGAGAGAGTACGCTGTGAAAGGGGTATTCTACCCTGCTAGGGGTAGGTCGGAGCTCCTGGAGATCTGGAGGCAGCTGTCAGCCTTGGAGGTTAGGCAAGGTGGTTAAGGGTGGTAGAGCCGTTGCTCGATGTTGTGGTTAGGAGTATTTACATCTCACTAGCTGCAACTCTAATAGCGTTCACTCTCGGAGCCCTCATATCACTCCTAATGCTAGCAACCCCTAGGAGGCTTTCGGGGCTCCTCGTAGGTGTTTTCGACGCCTTAGTGGGTGTTCCAACCGTAGTTGTAGGGCTTGTGGTTTACATGCTCATACACCCCGGGGGGCCTCTAGGCTTCCTCAAGCTCCTGTACACGCCTACAGCTCTCGTGGTAAGCCAGTCTCTCGTAGCTTTACCCATAGTGGTAACACTACTCTACAGGTACTTCGAGCAGTTGTGGGGTGATGTTAGGGAGCTCGTTCTATCCCTTGGGGCTCCGGTGGGCAAAGCTTACCTGTTAATGCTAAGGGAGTCGCCTCCAGCACTCATAGCAGTATACCTCATAGCCTTCTCCAGGGCCATAGGAGCTCTTGGAGCTGTAATGGTTGTAGGTGGTGGGATTGAGGGTTTAACGAATGTCATGACGACGGCTATAGCCCTTGAGGTCCAGGTAGGTAACTATGAGTACGCCCTAACACTAGGAGGGGTACTCGTGGTGCTAACGGTTGGCCTATCGCTGGTTGCGAGGGCAGTAGGGGGTCTGGTTTGGAGGTAAGATTGGAGGATGTGTGGTTTAGCTATGATGGTAGGAGGTATGTGCTGAGATCCGTTAACGTGGAGTTCAAGGGTAGGGGGTTACATGTGGTCATGGGCCCCAACGGCTCCGGTAAGACCACCCTACTTAAAATCGTATCGCTCATCTACAAGCCCACAAGAGGTAGTGTCGTGGTGGATGGTAGGGGCTACTGGGATTTAGGGCCTGGGGAGAGGGATTCGATTAGACAGCATATAGTCTATGTTCACGATAAGCCCATAATCCTAAGGGGGGATGTGTGGTATAACGTTAGCCTGGGGTTGAGGCTGAAGGGCTCTGATAGCTACGATTACCTTGAGGAGCTTGTGGAAAGGTATGGGGTTTCGGAGCTCCTGAGATCGAGCTCTAGGAGCCTGAGTGCTGGTCAGAGGAGGCTTATATCCATAATCAGAGCTCTAGCCCTGAAACCCAGGGTTCTAGTCCTAGACGAGCCCTTCAACCACCTTGATAGCAGTAGGGTTAGGATGCTAGTAGAGGATTTAACCTCTATGGCTGGGAGCTCCCTCGTGGTGGTAGCTACACACTACATGGTGAGAGAGTTGATGGGCAGCGCTACCAGGCTATACGAGCTCGTAGATGGTAGTTTGAGGGAGCAGGGTTAGGCTAGCTCACTCCACCACAAGGAGCCTACAGTTCAACCCACAACTCCTAATAACGCCGACTGCTAGCACGAACAGCCTGTCCACGGACTCCACTGCTAGAACCCTCCTAGCACCCCTCCTCAACTTGTAGTTCATGCCTGTGATCAAGCTCCTCAAATGGGACTCTGATACCACGCTCTTCCCCTCACCCCTGATCACCGTTATGAGGTCCAGATCCTCGGTAACCCCCCTGAGCAGCCTCTCTAGAGCTTCTAAGAGCTCGCTTTTAGCCCCAACGTGTAACGCTATGACTGCTGGTACAAGTCTCGCCATGAAGGAGAATTCAACCCTCCTAGAAAGCCTTGATATGGTTGCTGGGTCGAGCTTCCTGGATAGCACTAGTAGGACTCCGGGGAACCTGGTCCTCGTAACCTCCACACCCTCATCCCATGGTGTGAACGAGTCTAGGAGCTCCTCCACAAGCCATGTATCCCTATTGGGTTTGCTCACAGCTACCGCTTTGACGAGCTCGGGCAGTAGCTCGCTAGAGGGCACTCCCAGCACCTCGGGTTCCGGGCCTTGCAAACCCTCCTACCAAGGGCTATTAGGAGTCTGTGGGCCTCCTCAGCCCTCTCAGCCCCAAAGTAGTCTAGGAGTGCTCTTGAAACCTCCATGTAATCCCTCCTCCTAACGAGACCCCATCTCAACGCAATCCTCACAGCGTGTGTGTCAACAGCGAAAACAGGGGCTTTCCTGACGACCGAGAGGAATACATCAACAGTCTTGAAGCCTACACCTTTAACCTTCAGGAGCTCCTCCCTAACCCTAAAGGGGTCCTCCCTCAACAGGAAATCCTCACCACCAAGCCTTGCAACATGCTCCGCGACCCTCTTGATGGTCTCAGCCTTCTGCCTCCACAAACCAGCAGCCCTTATAGCACGTGCTATGTCTTCAACGGAAGCCCCCAGTATATCCTCAAGCCTAACACCAACCCTCTCCCTCAACGTGAGAAAAGCCTTGATGGAATTCCTATCATTGGTATTCTGGCTGAGAATAACGGAGACCAGAACCGGGAAAGCACCCTCACCAAGGCTATGAGCAACCAATACAACATACTCCCCAACATCAACCCTAAAAGCCTCAGATAGGATCCTGAAAACCTCACCCCCACTAATAACATCAGCAATACCGGCCAAGACAGGGGACCCCTCATAGCTCTACATCCAGAAGCCTAGAAATTAAAGCTTATAATGTAGGGTAACCCCTAGGGCTAACATCAACACGTAGAGCTCCACCAGGAGCTATTAAACCATAACGTTAAAGTAACCTCCACATCGCCGAGGGGTTACCCCAATGATCTAAGGTAACCCTGCCTCCCTCAAGTCGAGCTCGCCATGCTAGCTATGCTGTTCAACCCCTTGAACGGTCACGTTCAACGGTTTAAGCTTTAGGTTGTACGAGCCCCTCTACTAACGTAGGTGAGGTGTATGTGGAGACTCTATCTAGGCCTAATCGCCCTCACTATCATTGTGTTGGATGCTGTTCTAGCTCTACAATCGCCACCACCTCGAAGACCCCAATGAGGGC
Source organism: Acidilobaceae archaeon (assembly GCA_028276165.1). Classification (GTDB taxonomy): domain Archaea; phylum Thermoproteota; class Thermoprotei_A; order Sulfolobales; family Acidilobaceae; genus DSZV01. Next base: position 5,575 of record JAPYWV010000033.1, on the reverse strand, counting down.
TCCTACGGGGGATGGTGTGGGTAGTGCTAGGTATCTGGTTGAGGTTGAAGGCTCCAGCTTGGAGCTCTCGGTTAACTGGAGGTTTATAGTGGATGGGAGGTTGTTTAGAGAGCTGGTTGCCAGGATTGAATCTCATAGCAGAGAATACCCTGATTTACATCCCGACGATGTTAGGGTTCTGGAGCTCCTTAAAGAGGATCCCCGCATCATAGCCATACTTGAGGTTAACGTAACGCTAGCCAACATGGGGCCTGAGAGCGTCTACGTGTTATGCGGGGGAGGTTACGTCGGCCTCCTCAGAAGCAAGCTAATGGAGATCCTCAATCAACATGATAGCGGACCCTCTTGCACATACGTATTAGTAGAGCCGGTTAAAGGCGAGGTAGCAAGGGGTTTCATGATGGAACTACTCTCACTTGTGGTAAGGAAGCTTGAACCCGGGGGCTCCATAGGCAACCTGTTCTACTTCGTGATCAAGAAGCCTTCGCCCGAGGAGCCTTTCATAGCGAAGCTCCATGTGGAAACAGTTCGTATATGCAAAGTCTACGATGTCAACTGCGAGCATGGAGTTACCAGTAAACGTCTAAAGGCGACCGTGGATATCAAGTTCGGATAGCATGGAATCCCTCTAACCTTAAAGTTAAACCCCCTAGCAGATATTCAAAGGTTAGCGGTTAGCTAGCTCTGTGGAGGAGCTCCTGGATTGAGAGGTTTAAACCCTATGGCTACCCGCTTACCGAACCTCTAACCGGGGCCCCAGTAGGATGGGGCTCCGGACATGGTCTTAAGTAACCCCTCCATGTCGGACAACCATGGGGGTTACTTTGAAGACCTAAGCTTCTTGGTAACAGGGTATACGCTTGAAGGGGTACTTGGAGAGGAGGTATGCTCTTAGAGCTCCTAGTGGGGTCTGGTTCACCTAGAGTAACCTAATTGTCACGATGAGAATTTCGACAGTCCTAATCTTCCAGATAGCTGTTTATGACCTTTAAATTCAATAACCTAGCTGTACCTGGTGGCTTTATCTGCTTCTAGCACGATCCTCTCCATGTGGTAGTCTATACCTCACGGCTTCTGAGTTGAGTTTAGCTTCGTGGAATCCCCAGACGTTTAGTGTCCACGCTGAACCTACGAGCTTGGGAACCACGTGCTAAGCCCCCTTGCTATCCTACAGCTCTATCGAGATCCGCGGCAGTCCACCTCCCTCTCTCGGTGGCCCTCTCGATTATATCATCTATTTATAGTGTATTGCGGGGGTTTTTAACAGCCTCCTCTGTAGCCTTGTACAGCTTCTCGCTAGCCTTGACCGGATCTTTGTGGATGAGAGCTCCGCCCCCTCAAGGTGCTTCAAGGCGAGCTCTACATGCTGTCTTTCTCCAGGTCTAAAGCTCGTAGAATCCACTGAGCAACAGAGGGTTAAGAGAGCTTAATAACATCGGTGGAGAAAATAGCTATTAAAGGTCCTCTGCTCGGGGAGCCATAGAGCCATCTTACCTTATAAAGTTTAGCCTTTAGATAACATATCTCGGCTGGTAGGCTTGGATGTAGGTGGAGGCTACAATCCTCGTGTGTACAAGAGGATGCTTAGGAGGCTTAGGAGGGAACTTGAGGATTACGCTAGGTTCTCATTAGACCTCCTTGGTGGTGTTGAAGGTTCGCCTGATGTGGTTGAGAGTGTTAGAGCTAGACTTGAGGAGCTCATTGCTAGTGGGGGGCTTGAACAGCGGGATGTTAATAAGGCTAAGGCTATATTGGAGTTTCTGAGGAGTGCTCCTGGATGGCAGGTGGAGTTGTTTAGGAAAGCTTTAAACAAGGAGCTCTCTAGAAGAGCCGCTAAGGGTAGCAAAGGGCAGGTTAAGAGATCTCAGGTAGGAGAGTGGAGGAGGACGCTTAAGGAGATTAGGAGGCTTAAGGATAGGCTTAGAGGTTATGCTGACTATGTACTAGACATCGTTGGGGATCTAGACGACTCTGTAGATCTAGTGGATCAGGTTAGGGATAACCTGGAGCTCCTCCTAGGCAGAGAGGACACTGTAATACCCGATGTCGTGGAGTTCCCAAGCGGAGAGAAGTATAATGCTAGGACTATCCTGGAGTTTATAAAGAACGCTCCCCCATGGCAACTTGATATGTTTAGGAAAGCCCTGGAGAAGGAGCTCTATAGGAGGAGGAGGCTTCAAGAGGATATAAGGAGGATAGAGGAGGCCTTGGAGAAGTATATCGAAGAACGAGGGGTCCACGTACCATTCCACATTATAGAATTTGATAGGATAGCGTGCTTTGAAGGCAAATGCCACTACATGTTCAAGGTTGAAATAGGGTCTAAGAGGTTTCTAGACGAGTTCGAGGGGACGCTGGAGGAGCTCATAGACCTATTCAAGGGTATTGTAGACGTGGAAGCTAAGAACGTAGAGAAGCTCATCTCGAAAGCGGAGAGGGAGAGGCGTAGGGCGGTAGGCGAGCTACGGGGGTTCCAGGAGCTTCTAGTAGAGTTGGAGAAGCACATCTACGGCAACGCCATACTCACAATCTCAGGCCATAAACTAGCAAGGCCCAGACAGTGGGAGGGTCTATCAGATGAGGTTATAACAGCTCTGAACATGGGCCTCCAGAAGGTTGGAGAACTAGAGATTATAAAATGGGATGCCTCTAGGCTGAAAGAAAACCTAGTAGTATACGGTGCAGACCCAGAATTCTGGCCAGAGTTCTACAAATGGCTCTCAAACTCACTAAAGAAGAGCAAAACCATATCAATACTCCTCAGAAGCTTCACAAAGAAAGTAGATGAAACAACAGGGCTCCCAATAAAAGAGATAAGAGGTTACATAGCGAGCTTAGAAGGGAACAAAATAAAATACCGCCAGTTAACAGCAAGAGAGCTCCTAGAAGCATACACAAGAGACCCGGAGACAGGAAAGAGAATAGAGCCAGAACCAGCAGTAATATTCTGCGGCCCAGGAGACGAAAAGATATACCCTACACCCTAAACACGCAAGGCAAGGGTGTGGGATCACTAGCCTCACCCACACCTCACGGGCCCCAATCGAGCCAAGTGCCATTCATAATAGTAAAACCCATAATCAGCCCCTAATCATATAAAGTTTAACCCCAAGAAAACCTATCTCTCCCCCTTCTATACCCCTCTTCATGTCTGGGCAGCTTTAAATCCAATGTTATCTTGGGTAAGGAGTGTTCCTCCAAGGTGGCCTCTAAGCCACCCTATGTCGGATTTGATAAAGCTCCTAGGAACTTTTTGTGAGAATCGATATCAGCATTGTAGATGGATAAAGCTATTCTCTACCAAGGGGTGTTTTAGAAGACATCTTTATTTGATTATGTCGATATTAGATGTCTACTACGAATCTTATTGTCCAGCATCCCATCTCCTCTTTCATGCTCATCTGAGCGTATGTCATTGCTTTGACTACAGTTCTACTTGGGTGTTTTTCTGGGTTGAACTCCTCCCCCCATGCTTCTGCTTTTAGCTTTGCGTAGTCCTGGCCTATCTCTATCTCCTTCACCTTGAACTTGCTGAACACGAGCCTCTGGGAGTCCGTGTATGCTATGAGCTCCTCCACCCACCTGTATAGTAGGTTGAAGAGGTCGTATCCTTCAACCTCGACTTCAACCCTTACCTTAGGCTCAACCCTACTCGTATCGGTCATAACCTCGTATGTTGCTAGGGCTGCAGTCTCGAAAGCCTCTGATAGGCTTGAACCCCTAGCTTCTATGAGTACATCTGCTGTGTGCTCTAGGTGCTCGAACCCCCTGCATGAGCTCAACCTAGGGGCACCCCTTGGGTTTAATGTGGTTGCAGCCCAGCTATTAAGGGTTTCCCCCTTTGCACCCTCTACCTCGCTATCCTTGTTCTTCTAGCTCCTCCAGCTCTAACCCAAGCCTTCTCAGCAGCCTTTTATCCCTCCTCAGCCTCTTCATCAGGTTCTTTAGGTTCTTGTAGTAGTTTAGAAGCTCCCTTACATCCTCTACCGTAGTCCCACTCCCTATGGCTATCCTCTTAATCCTACCCTTATCTATTATCTCCGGGTTTTCAAGCTCCTCGTAGGTCATACTCTCCATTATGGCCAGCCACCTGTCTATCTTCTCCTCCCCCAGTTTAGCAGCGTCCCTCATAACCTCGGGTGCCAGCGTTAGCCCTGGTATCATCTGGAGTACCCTCGTCAGCGGGCCCATCTTCCTGGCCGTCTTTAACTGCCTGTACACAAGCCTTAGGTTAAGCTTACCCCTCACTATGTCCTCTGCAACCTCCTCCAGCTCCCTAGCCTCCTCTAAGGCCTTCAACCTCTCGAGTATACCCTCTAGATCCCCTAGGCCTAGGAGTCTAGCTACAAACCTCCTAGGCTTGAAAACCTCCAGCTCCTCAAGCTTCTCCCCATAGCCTATGAACTTTACAACCGCTCCTGTCGCAGCTACAGCTGATAGCACGCCTCCACCCCTAGCAGTACCATCAGTCTTAGCTACTAGGATGCTCCCGACAGGTGTGTACTTGTGGAATCTCGATGCGAGATCGTAAGCCTTCTGGCCCATAGCAGCGTCTATGACCAGTATGACCTCATCCGGTTTAACCCTATCAGCTATACGCTTCATCTCCTCAAGTAAAGCCTCCTCCTCACCGTAGCCATGCCTTCCAGCCGTATCAATTACTATAACCTCAGCCCCCCTCGCCTTCAAAACCTCAACACCGTTATAAGCTATCTCAGCTGGATCACCTGAATCCAAGCCGTAGAACATTGCTCCAGCTTTCTCAGCAAGAGTCTTAAGCTGTTGTAGAGCTCCAGGCCTGTAGGTGTCAGCAGACACAAGACCCACCTTGTAGCCACGACGGGAGTAGAAGAGGGCTAGCTTACCAGCACTAGTAGTCTTACCAGAACCCTGAACACCAACCAACAGGATAACCCAAGGCCTCCTAGGAGGGTCCACGGAAGGCTCCCTATCACCCCCGAAAAGCTGGGAAAGCTCATCGTAGACAATCTTAACAAACCAATCCCTCCTACTAACACCAGCAGGAGGCTCCCCCCTAAGAGCCCTCTCCCTAATCCTCCGAGAAAGCTCGAAAACAAGCCTAACATTAACATCAGCCTTCAAAAGCTCCCTCTGAAGATCCCTAACAAACTCCTCAACAGCCCTCTCATAATCATAACCCCCAAGAAACCTCGCCAGAGCAGACCTAACCCCCTCAAGCAAAACCAAACACCACGTAAAACTGTACAGCAAAAACCCTTAATAAAACAAAACCCACAGGAAGCACACACTAAAACTAATCCCTGGCAGGCCGGGGACCCCTATATACTTTTCGGTTGATGTAGCTGAAGTTAAGGCTCAACCGTTGCTAGGTGTTCCAACGGGACACTAAGGCGAAATCCCGAGCTAGCTAGGGACGATGTGGAGTAAAGCTTAAATACCCCCTCTCCCAGCTAAGACCATGGGGGGCCCACAGCGGAGAAAACAGGAGTACAACAATAGAAAACAAAATAGAAACCAGTGATTACAAGATAATACACTATGACGAGGGCCCCCATGGTGCAGAATCCGTTACATGGAGTTGAAAGGCGTATCT
>JAPYWV010000094.1 GCA_028276165.1 Acidilobaceae archaeon | reverse complement strand
GTTCACCTTAGAACCAACTCTATTCCTAATTTCCTTAACCATCGCATCGCTTGTCAACGCTACCACCGATATGCTTCCCCCCTTCTCCACCCAGTATTTCCCTGCATCCCATAGTAGTGTGTTCGCGAACCCCTCAAGCCACCCTCGGAATTCTGCTAGCCTCTCACCGCTATCCGCCTTGACCTCATCCAATACTATTATCACCTTCCTCCCGTCCCTGAGCATTCGTGCTATGTAGCCTACCATTAGGCTTATAATCTTCGTGGCATCGATTGCTAAGGTGCTTGTCACCTCTCCTGTTGGTGTTATGTTGAAGCCTAGTATCCCCTTAACCTCCTTTAAGATCTCACCTAGGGATCTGGGCACGTATAGCTTCTCGGCTTTCCAGGCTTCCTTCTCGCTGCCTACGATTACCACGTCTACGTCGGCATCCTCCATCGAGGTTACCACCTCATATAACACCTTGAATAAGCTCGTCTTACCGCAACCCTTTGGGCCGTAGAGTACCGTTATCATACCGTTTAGGACTGCCTTCTCACCCTCATCCAAGATTGCCTTGGCCTCACGCACCCTATCAACAAACCTTAGGGGGGCGTGGATGGGTAGGGGTAGCGGGTGTCCTTCTAGCCTAGACACTATCCTTTCCAGGACCTCCTTGTAAGATTTACTCAAAGGCGTAATCCCACGCCTCTTGGGGGTTCTATACGGTTAAAAGGTTTCCTGGAGCTATGCTCGGGGTCTCCTCTGCCCAAGAGGACCTGGTTTTTAGGGCTATTAATCAAATCTGAAATGGGTACCCTCAATCATCTAAACCTCATCATCACTACGTTTTCTATTAAAGCTCGACCACGTAGAGCGAGATGTTGTTTAGGCCTTGGTGGCTGATCGAAGGTGTCGACATTAGGTTCTCCGAGACCTAGTGGGGCTGTGAAGTCCCTGGTAGTAGGGGGTTGAGCTTCTACGGTGGGAAGGCCTGGAGGTAGTGTTGAGGGAAACTTGCTGTGCGCCCCCAGAAGTGCACGAGAGGTGGGGGTGCTCTGGAGGGGGAGAAAGGGGTGTGTTTGGGTGGTGTTCCTGCTCAGCCTTCCCGGTCTAGTATCTTGTCTCGAACTTCCTCATCCTAACCTGTATTACTACTTCGAGGTCTTCGAGCTCCTTCCTTATCGTCTCGGCATCCACATCGCTCATAGACATGTCTACTATGAGGGTGCAGCTGGCCTCCTCACCGCGCGCTATGCTAGCACACCTGGAGGCTATTATGTCGGCCTTGTGCTTAGCTAGAACGTTTGTGACAGTCGCCAGCGACCCGGGTTTATCGACTAGGTTTAAGTCGAACTCGTATACAACCTCGGGCTTAGCAGCTATAGGGCTGACTATGATCTCCCTCTTATCGAAATCAGCTATCAAGGCCATGAGCATCCCAGGCTCGACACCAAGAGCCTCCCTAACAGCCTGGGGGATCGTTATCCTACCCTTAGAGTCAACCTTAACGATCTCAGATAGCCTAGCCACCCCAGCCCACCTCACCACCTGAAACCTACACAGCCAAAGATTTTAAGCGTAAACAATGGGAAACATAGAAAACAGGACTCCCACCAGAACCCTCCGATACTACCGATGTAACCGGGAGCTCCACCCCCATAGATACTCGTATCGGATGGAGTGGAGACCCTGCAGTGGCATAGCTCCTAACCCTGTGGGCACTCTTAGTGCTAGCCTTCTACTACTTGTTCATGGTAACCTTCCGTTGGGGTTCTTGAGGCCGTTTGGATGGGGGTGTGTCATCCTGTCTTACGGTTGTATTGTTATCTGCATGCCTCTATTGTTCGTATCATCTTTTGTGGGTTGTCTTGTATCTCTACTATCTTTCCTAGCTCTATCCTTATTAGTGTTTTCGAGTTCTCTACTAGAGCTCTTGGCATTATGTGTGTTGCCACTACCACTGTTGTCTTGGACGCTCTCTCTACGAGCATCCTCGTCACTGTTTCTACTGTAGAGCTGTCCAGTCCTTGGAATGGCTCGTCTAGCATTAGCACCTCCGGGTTTCCTGTTAGTGCTAGTAGTAGTAGGCATCTCCTCCTCATCCCCGTGCTGTAAGTCCCATACGGTCTGCTCCAGTAACCTCTAACCCCTATTGCCTCAGCTAGCTCTCTAACATCGCCCCAGTTGTAGCCCCATATGTTGGCTTGTAGTCTCGCCATGTCAAGGCAGGAGCTCCAAGGCGGTATGTTGACTCTATCGAGTAGGGCTTTAAGCCTCCCAGAGAGCCTTCTAGAATCCCTCCAGGGGTCCAGGCCTAGGATCCTGGCGTAGCCTGAGCTAGGCCTCTCAGCACCAGCTAGTATTGATAGTAGTGTGCTCTTACCACTACCATTAGGGCCCACCACTATGGTTAAACCACTACCCTCGATATCGAAGCTAACGTTATCCAAGGCCACGGTGAAAAGGTACCTTTTAGTCAAACCCCTAACCTCGACTACAGGCACTCACCTCTCACCCCTAACCAAACCCACTATGATTAAAGCTGTTAAGACTAGGAGGTTTAAGGCTATGAGCGCTGATAGAATGGTCCTAACTGTAACCTCGGTCTGAGCAACCTGGTATACAGCTATAACACCGTTAACACGAGGAGCCCCCTCCAGGGCCCTAGAGTAAACGACGAACTCGTAGAAACCAGGCCTTGGGGCTTTAAGCTCGAAGGACCCCCTAAAGGGGCCCTTGATCGTCTCGTTGAAGATAACCCTACCATCGGCCTTAGTGTAGACTAGAACCTGGGCTACAGCGCCGGGCGGGACGTACAGTGTTATGTTAAAGTAGCCCTCGATTAAAGTCTCGTATAGGCGGGTTACATGGGGTACTGTGTCTACGGGGAATGGTGCGGATCGGTTTACATTATAGGGGGAGTTATCCCTAGAGTACACCCCGGCCCACAGGAATGCTAGCACTATGAGCGTTAGGAGCGTGATTGATGGAATCCTGAGGCTCATCTCAGACTAGACCTCCATAGTAGCAACGCTATGGTTAACACGATAACGGCTAGGAGGACCCCGGCTAGGATGGAGCTCCTGACAAGGGGGTCCCACACACTCCCCCTCTCCCCTCCCCATATTAGCTCTCTAAGAACTCTATCATAGTTTGTAAATGATATGATGAGGAAGGATACGACTATAGATGCAGCTAAACCCCTAAACGTAGACCTAAGGATAGCTATTATCACGAGGGGGATTGTTAGGGATAGGAGTGTGATTGCAATAGTGAGGGATAGAGCTGTTAGGATGAAGCTCGGGTACGTTAAAAGGTATACCTCGCGGAAAGCGTATGCCACTAGGGTCGCTAAGGCTATCGTTGTAACGTAGACCAACATGGGGGTGGTCATGTACACAGCTGTGTAAATGCGGTTCGGCAAGCCCATTATGCTGTAGAGTAGAGTGAAACCCTGCTCCCTACCATAGCTGATAGCGTATGCAACTAGGATAGCAGAGGTTACCAGGAGGAGGGGGAACACTCTCATAAGCACTCCACCGAACAAGTCGACGCTCAGAACTGCAGAGATGGTTGGATCGCTAAGCCCAGCCTCGACTATCCGTAACCTCTCGGGGGAATCAACCCTTTGAGTACCCATGCCACTCTCCCGGCTTGGGATGCTCACTATGAGGTAAGCGATATAACCCCCAATACCGGCTGAGAGGATGGCCGCAAACGGATCCCTCAAGACATCTATTATTAAAGGTGTTAGCCTCACTTCTGTCTCACCAGGATTCTGTACGCTACTACCGCCAATATTGTGAGGCTTAGAACTGCTAGTGCTACGGCTAGGAGCTCCACCGCTATGAGCCCCTCTTGCCCTCTGGCTCCACCGTCTACGGCTTGTATCGGTGGTCCTGGTTGTATGGGTTGCATTGGGGGTGCTGGTTGTGTGGCTGGTGTTCCAGGATGTTTGGTTGCTGGTCTTGGCTGTGTAGCTGGAGTTTCTACTCCTGGTGGTGTTGCCGGGGTTTCAGTTGGGCTTGTGGTTGTCCAGGCTACCTCCACCGGGGTCGTTGTTGGCGTTACCTGCACCTGCGTCTCCACAGGCGCTGTTGCAGTAGGTGTAGCCTCCTGGGGTTTCACCGTCTCCGTCACAGTGTTTGCTGACGTCGTTATAATCCTAGCCTCCTCCTGCCTAAGATCAACCAGCACGAACCATGTACAACCTTCTCCACCCCAGATATAAGTTGATAGGGGTATCACGTAGCTCAAAGGATCAAAAACGGGAAATGGCCATTGCCAGAGCTCGAAAGCCACGCCAGTACCAATATCGTAGATTGCGGCAAGAATGATAGGGACAGGGGTGGTACTTTGTATCCGACTAGCTCTTAACACCTTTCTACCGGTAAGCTCGTCTATGAAGGAGTATGTAGCATCGTGTATTGCAAGAACTGTATCTGCTGATGCCGTTGTTTGGAGGGTTGTGCCTCCTCCAAGTAGTCTTTCAGCTACGATCCCCATCTTCTCCTTTATGTAGGTGTAGTACCCTCCTATTACGTAGACAGAGCTCTCAACCCTTTTCCTGCTTAGTGTTATGCTTAGATCTGCTTCTTTGAACTCTGTGCCTTTAAACTTCCTGTATAGTATCACGTCTACTAGTTCTACTTTTGATCCTTCGTATAGCTCGTGTGGCATTAGGAAGAATGGCCATTTTCCAGCGTACTCTCCCCTATAGTACATTGTTCTATCCTGTGCTGACACCTGTACCACCTCCTCTACTACACCGTAGCCTAGGGTTTCTCTCCCAACACTTAGGGTTAGGTTGACACCTAGTATGACTGTGTAGAAGCTACCATTAAATCCAACGACATGCCACCATAGAGTTGTATTGAATGATACTACGCCCTCCATCGATAGATATTCGAGGCTTCTTGTAAATGCGAATAGTGGTATGTCGTACTCGCCATTCCCGGGGTCGAAGTCCTTGAGCTTCCTGGCAAAGTCTATAGCCTCTCTGAGGTATTGCCTACTAGTTGCGTCTAGCTTGCGAGCATCAACATACCTGCTAAGCTGTTCTACGGCTTTCGTCATGTTTGCTAGGACTTCTAGGTATTTGTAGAAGAATGCTGGTGACGGGGCTATAGCGTGTGCAAACTTCCCTACATCCCTGGTGAACCACTCCCACTTTGGTGGGCACACGTATGTAGCTTTAACACCCACAAGGCCAGCCGGGTCAACCGTGGAACTATAGGACCTAGGCGTTATAAGACCTACCATCAACAGTAAACACACAATGAAGCCTGCGAGGATAACCAGCATAAACCTGGAGACCACAAGAGGACACCCCCTAAAACCAAAAATAGTGGGGAGGTTATAAAAATTAGCAATTCACGTAGCTCCACATGGGGGAGCTACTACTACGGCTTTAACGTAATCCCAATAATCTTGCCCATCCACTACACCATCATTATTCGTATCAATACCTATTGAGGTTACGGAGTAAAACGCGTCACCTACACAACCTCTCTCCTCATATACTTTCCTAGTATATATCACTGCGAGCGGTGCATCTGCGAAGCCACCGCCATAACCGCGAGTTTCGTAAAGATTACCATCACTAGGCACATAGAAGCATCCACGAGCCCAAGCATAAATCCAGTAGTAATAATTGTTTATAAAATCGGCTTTACTTCTCCACTTCTCGTCGCACTTATAGTCGTAAGCTTGAGCATAAGCATAAGCATACTCTGTTAGGCTTGTTGCTATCACCACTATTGATAGTGTTAGTGATAGGAAGGCTTTTAACCAAAAACCAAATAATAGTTAAAAGTAGAGGGTGAATGGGGGATGAACAGGCTGTTTAGTGGTTTTTGGTTAAAAGCCTTCCTATCACTAACACTATCAATGGTAGTGGTAGCAAGCCTAGTGGGGGTTGATTTGCTCGAATCAATGTGCTCTTTTAGAGCTACGTTTGAGAGCTAGAACTTGGG
>JAPYWV010000014.1 GCA_028276165.1 Acidilobaceae archaeon | reverse complement strand
TTGCTTGAGAAGGTGTTCTCAGAGAAGCCCAGAGATTACTGGGTTAAGTTGCTTGAAGAACACGACGTCCCATGCGGTCCAGTGTACGAGGTAGACGAGGTTTTCGACGACCCGCATGTTAAGAGCTCGGGCATAGTAGGCTCTGTTAAGCACTCGAAGCTAGGTGAGGTTAAGCAACTACTATACCCAGCGCTCATAGACGGCTCCAGACCTAAACCTTCAAGAGCCCCCCCGGTTCTAGGTGAGCACACGAGGGAGATATTGAGAGAGCTTGGTTACAGTGAGAGCGAGATAGGGGATTTATATAAGAAGGGTGTTGTAGCCTAGAACTGGGGCCTTGCCTGTGCCACCGGCTTCTCCAGTAATTTAGCGTACTTCTCCCTATTCCTAATCCTCGGAGCCGGCCTCTTCTTAGGCTTAGGCTCTATCCTTGGTGTCGCCTTCCTAACCTTACCAGCCTTGGTCATCGAACCGTGGGTTGGCATCCTGGATCCCCCGTTACCCTAGGTAACTTGAGCCTTATATTCCTTAGCTTTAACCCTAAATGCTAGGTGTTGTGTGTGGAGTACTACGGCTACACGGGGTTCGTTGCATCGATTCTAAGGGATCTCGGCTTAGAGCCTGGCGATATAATCAGAGTTAGGAGGCCTGATGGCCTGGTTGTGGAGGGCATGTTGCTGCCAAGGTATGGTGATAGTAGGGAGCCTATAGTGGTGTTGAAGTTAAGGAACGGGTATAATGTTGGGGTGAGGCTTACCGGTAGTGAGGTTGTAGAGAAGGTTGGCAGTATTAGGAGGGGGGAGCCTGGGGCCCCCGTACCCCTAGTTGATGAGGTTGAAGTCGGGGGCTCCAAGATCTTTATACTGGGGTGTGGTGGTACAGTTGCTAGTAGGATTGACTACGAGACTGGTGCTGTTAAACCATACCTTTCACCTGAGGAGCTCTCCTTAAGCGTACCAGAGATGTTTAGGTACGCTAGTGTGGAGGCTAAACAGCTCTTTGCAATCCTAAGTGAGGATATGAAGCCTTGGATGTGGAGTGTCATAGTGGAGGAGCTCTCCAAGGTGATAAGGTCGGGTTACGATGGTGTTGTGGTAACACATGGGACGGACACCATGAGTTATACTGCTGCAGCACTATCATTCGCGTTCCACAAAGGGCTCCCCGTACCGATAGCTATGACTGGTTCGCAGAGGAGTAGTGATAGGCCTAGTAGCGATGCAGCTTTCAACCTAACGGCTGCCACCCTGGTAGCCTCTAGGGCTCCATTCGCTGAGGTCACAGTTGTCATGCATGGTGAGAGTAGTGATAGCTATGCTCTAGCACATAGGGGTGTTAGGGTTAGGAAGATGCATACCAGTAGGAGGGATGCATTTCAGTCGATAAACGCTAGACCCCTAGCTAGGGTTTGGCCTTATGAGGGTAGGATTGAGGTGCTGGATGGCAATTTTAGGGTGAGGGGCTCCCAGGAGCTAGTTGTAGAGAATGGTTTTGACGAGAAGGTAGCTTTTATAAAACACTATCCGGGCCCCATAGCGGAGTTGATAGACATGCTTGTTGATAAGGGGTTCCACGGTATAGTTGTGGAGGGCACCGGCTTCGGCCACGTCTCGAGCGATGCCATAGAGTCTATTAGGAGGGCTGTTGAGAGCGGGGTCCCGGTTGTTGTAGCAAGCCAAACGCTATTCGGTAGGGTTAACCTTAACGTCTACAGTACTGGTAGGAGGATGCTCGAAGCCGGGGTTATACCAGTTGAGGATATGCTACCCGAGGTTGCGTACGTCAAGCTATCATGGGTCCTAGCTAGGACAAGGGATATGAGGGAGGTTAGAAGGCTTATGCAGGCAAACCTAGCTGGCGAGATTAGCCTGAGACACGACATCAACCTGTACCCGAGGTGGTCTTATGACTAGCCTTGAAGCCCTAGACTATAAATCCCTAGGCTTAAAGGTAGGCCTTGAGGTACACCAGCAGCTTGACACAGAGCATAAGCTGTTCTGCAACTGTAGAGCTGAGCTAAACGAGGGACCCCATGCAACCCTCACTAGGAGGCTTAGACCTACGAGGAGCGAGGTTGGAGATGTAGACCCAGCAGCTTTATTCGAGTGGAGGAGGGGGAGGTACTACGAGTACCAAGCCCCCCTGGCTAACAGCTGCCTTGTTGAAGCTGACGAGGAGCCCCCTCACAGCCTTAACAGGGAGGCTCTAGTAATAGCTATCGCCGTGGCTAAAGCTCTAGGCTCCCACGTCTTCGACGAGGTACATGTTATGAGGAAGGTTGTAATAGATGGTAGTAACACCAGCGGGTTCCAGAGGACGGCCTTGGTAGCTGTTGGAGGCTCCATAGAGGTTAATGGTAAGGTTATACCTATAGAGACGGTATGCCTTGAGGAGGATGCTGCCAGGAAGGTTGGGGAGGAGGGCTCAAAGGTGGTGTATAGGCTTGATAGGCTTGGGATACCCTTGATAGAGATAGCTACAGCACCCGTCATAGAGTCACCTGAGGAGGCTAGAGAGGTTGCACTAGCCATAGGTAGACTTCTAAGGCTTACAGGGAGGGTTAAGAGGGGTATTGGGACTATAAGGCAGGATCTCAATGTAAGCATTAGAGGCGGGGCTAAGACGGAGATCAAGGGTGTTCAAAAGCTAGAGTTGATCCCAAAGGTTGTGGCATTCGAGGTTTTAAGGCAGTTGAACCTGCTTAGGATAAGAGATGAACTCCTAAGAAGGGGGCTGTCGAGGGAGGCGGTTAAGCTGGAGCCCGTCGACGTAAGCAGCTTATTCAGCAACACGTCCAGCAAGATTTTGAGAAGGGTCTTAGACCAGGGCGGTGTGGTTCTAGCTGTTAGACTACAGGGTATGAAGGGGATCCTAGGCTTTGAGGTTATGCCTGGTAGGAGGTTTGGTGGTGAGCTGGCAGACTACGCTAGATTCTGGGCTGGCGTCGGGGGCATAATCCATAGTGACGAGCTACCAGCATATGGGATCACCGTGGAGGAGGTTCGTAGGGTGTATGAAGCTCTGGGAGCTGATCCCGAGAGGGATGCTTTCGTCATGGTGGCCGACGAGAGGGGGAGGGCTTTGAAGGCCCTCAAGGCTGTTGTGGAGAGGGTGCAGATGGCTTTTGATGGTGTACCCGAGGAGACTAGAGCTGCTATGGAGGATGGGACGACGAGGTATATGAGGCCTAGGCCTGGGGCTGCCAGGATGTACCCTGAGACGGACATACCACCAGTCAAGGTGACAAGTGATTTGCTAGAGGAGGCTGAGAGGGTTAAACCAGAACCCCTAAGCGTTAAGCTGGAGAAGCTTGTATCCAAGTACGGGCTTTCAAGGGAGCTAGCGGTGGAGGTTTTAACGGATGCCAGGCTAGACCTCGTAGAGAAGCTCATAGAGAGGTATGAGGGCATGCTACAGCCGACAGTGATAGCATCACTATTCGTAGTAACACTTAGAGGCCTTAGAGGTAAGGGTGTGGATGTAGAGTCGATAGAGGATAGTAAGCTGGAGGAGCTCGTAGACCTGATGGCGAGAGGCGTGATAGCCAAGGAGGCTGCCGAGAGGGTGCTAGAGGAGATAGCTAGAAACCCGGGAGAACCAGTAGCAAAGATAGTCAAGAGATTAGGCCTACAAAGGATAACAGTGGAGCAAGCGGAGGCGATAGTAGAGGAGATAGTGAGAGCAAACATAGAGGAGGTTAAGAGAAGGGGGGTGAAGGCACACAGCTACATAATGGGGAAGGCTATGGAGAGGCTTAGAGGTAGAATAGACGGTAGAATAGTAGCAGAGATTGTGAAGCGGAAAGTGGAGGAGCTCCAAAAACAACAATAAACATTTAAGCTCCAGAAGTTGGAGGTTAGAATGGGATGATGAATACTCCCGACTATGAAAGATGAATTGAAGGCATTTGACTGACATATTAAGCTCAAAATGCGGATCCCGTTTGAAGGATCGGGCTTACCTTCATTATATTTTGCTCGATAATCATAATACGCTTTTAAATTGAAAACATATTACCTTTATCTGTTATAAGCTTATTAGGAGCTAAAGTGCTATAGGTGGTGTTGTCATGCGGGTTAAGCTTAGACATAGAAATATCCACATCCCAGCTATTAGTGATGAAGTGCTCCCACAACTTCTAGTAAGGCTTAAAGTTTACGATGATATTGTTAACGGTAAAATGAAATGTCGTATTTGCGGGAGAACACTCACATTAGACACCATTGGGGCTATAGGTATGCTTAACGGCGAACTCATCCTGGTATGTGATAAGCTCTCTTGCATAAGCAAAGCCTCAATACTTTTTAGTGAGTCTAAAACCTCGGGTTAGGGTAGTATAGCCTCTGAAATAGGAGGTTCATTCAATTCATGTTCCCTACAGAGTTCTTGGAGCTCTGGAAAAACATATGGAGCTTCTTAGGTCCCCTCACTACTACCATCTTAATCACCATCTTAATCCTTTATCTCTGGTATCCTGAGAAATTCGAAAAGATAATTATTCATGTAAATTGGGCTCTATCACACATTAATAAGCGATTTGAGAGAGAAGCTATAAGCCGCGAAGTAGCAAGTATAGTTTCTACGGCGTTCGTAAAAGAATATCGTTTGGAGAGGGTTCCACGAATTGTAATTGAATGGGGAGAAGTAGAGGATGTCCTGTTAGATTTGAAAAAGAACATGCTTTTCATTGTACTAAAAGAAGGTAGAGCGAATAGGTATGAAAATATAGCTAGAGCGCTAATGAAGGCCATTCCCGAACTACTTGCTCCTGAAATGAAAGCTGTCTATGATCCAAAATTTGTGAATTGCCTCTCAGCCCACATAGCTAGGAACCTAGTAAAAGATTATCAACCTGCAGTTATAGCGATAAACGAGTATATAGCCTCAGAGCTAGAGAAAACAGAGAAACTTCGTGAAATCATTTCAATGCTTATTGAAGTAGATGAGCAGTCCCTTCTATCAAGAATCTTAATACCTGAGCTAATCGAATCTGCTAGGCTACGCTATCCTTATAGAGATCCACGAATCGACGTTGAAGTTGAGGATTTAATCAAAACATTACATAGCGTAGTGAAAGGCGAACTCGCTAAACCATTAATATGCGGTAAATATTTCAAGCTGTTATTCGTTCGAGTAGCGCGCCCAGAGAAGATAGAGGCCGAGCTTGAACCTCATGTTAAGTTTATAAAAAGTTCTCTTCAGGAGTGCCCTCTCCTAAACACAATATATATCCTTGCTGCAGGTAAAAACATCATAGCTGCAAAGGCTTTACTAATGCGCTTAAGAAACGAGATTAGAGGTATGGGGATGGAGTTTAAAGATGAGGAGTATGAATACACAGGCAGATATAGGGAAGCATCTCTCATGAAACTATATGTTTGTAGGATAAAAATTAGGAAATCATAAGAGTTTCGGTTTCGTAAATCAGCTACCCTGCTTTAGTCATCAAAATCCTCCTAAATAAAGTGATAGCAACTTCTACATGAACCTTAATTCTTAAGAACTTCGCGTAGACTAAGTGTATGTTAAGGTTACCAGTGTAATTTGATTAAGCTATCTAGGTTACAGAACTTAGTTAGGGTAGATCATCATAGATAAAACAATGTGATTGTTAACAATTGCGCACTCTAATGACTACTACTTATAAGTTAGAGGGTAGAGGGTTCTTGATTTAAGCGTTGTAAACGTAGCTATAACCCATAATGGTAATTAACGTGGAGGAACTAGGTAATGGTAGGGAATGTAGAGCGGAATACTATGGAGTGCCTTTAGTAGTCGTAGTTTGGAACTTTGGATCTCCGCCACTATATCAGCCTAAGACCTTAAGCTATAAGCTTAAGATGATCATTTCTCATAAATTGACGTTAGGATAGTCTACTCCAAAATCTATAAAAACAACGAAAGCTAGTGAAGCTATAAACATTACCTTTGAGATGCTAGAAATACCGTTATAGATCTAAGGCCGTATTTAGACTCCATGTAGACTAGTATTATAGTGTTAGAGGGAACACTAGAGCTCCGAATGTCGAACCCCTAGATGCCAGCTTGCATGGTTATAGTTATGACTTGCTTCAAGTAATCTTTAGGAGCCTTTAAGCTTAAAGATGTTAGCCATTTACTAGAAAGGAGAAGCTAAAGAGGGGGAGATTCGAGGAAGAGCAGCTCTTATACCATAGAAGCACTTAAACTTCTCATCTCGACATCCGTTAAGCACATTCGCTTATCCTACTTACCCTAAGGTATTTAAGAGTAGGTGAGGTACGGTATAGATGGGATGAGGAAGCCGCTCCAATATGATCTGTGATTGTATCACGACGGTCCGACCACTTACCTCTAAGCTAGCTTCTGGGCTCTAATCATTCTCCCCACGTGGTAGAACGTCCTGCCTGCCCCGTGTAGTAGTATGTTTGTTTTCGTGAAGTCCCACCCCCATCTTGTGTATAGATCTCTTTTAACGTGTACTGCTAGTATCTCGAACACGTATAGTCTAACCTCCCCTACGTCTAGCTTAGCGTGTACTCTACCCTCTAGTGATGCTATCGCATCAGACCACCTGGGTGGTTTAACTATCTCGCTACTCTCAAGTTTTAGGTTGAACTTCTTTATCTTATCAACGTCCCTTCCCGATGTTGAGCCCAGTGAGTAGACTACATCTGCTAAGCCACTGTGTGGTACGTTTATTGTAGCCTCTGGGTGGTGTTCGAGGCATTCGAAGGTGTAGGTCTCCCTGGATACTGCTACGGCTACGGTGGGTGGCTCCTCTGATACAGGCATGTTCCACGATGCAGGCATAGCGTTAAACCTACCGTTAGGGCATAGCGTTATCAGGACTACGGTTGGCTTCGGGTGTAGTGTGTAGTAGAACCCCTCCATGGACTCTAGTCTTGTGAAGGAGCTCACCTCAGCACACCTCCGGGTGTGCATGCTAGCTCTTAGAGGTTTTAAGGAGTTTGAGCTACTTCACCCTCCCCGTTAGCCTCCTCCTCTCCCTCCTATACTCTTCAATTATCCTCTCTATGTCTGGCGGCCTTCTCAGGGCCTTCAACCTCTCTCTTTCAACCTCAGCGTCCCTTAGCACTTTGCTCTCGACGAGCACTATTCCGTGTACCTCCTCCACCTTATACCTCCTCACATCGAGTACCGGGATTAGCCTCTCTCTTAGAGCGTTTGCTAGTGGTGAGTCTAGGTTCTCCAACAACACCACCCTGACCCCCATCCTGGCTAGCTCTGCTAGGGCTTCGTTCTCGAACATGTTAGCATTATCGACGATCACCGCATCCACCCTAGGCTCCTCCTCCCCCCTCCTTACATTCCTTGTTGTTAGCATGGGGATCCTCCTCGCTAGGACTAGTTCTCCTGAGGAGACGTGGGCTATCGCCTTGGTAGCCCTACCCAGCTCCTCCTCCAACCTCTCCCTCTCAGCCTTAAGCCTCTCAACCTCCCTTTCCAGGGCCTCCACCCTAGATTTTAGCTTTGATATCTCAGCATCCCTCGCTATCTCAAGCTTAATGGAGGACTGTGCATCCCTCAACCTCCTCTCGTAATCCCTTAGGCTCTCCTCAAGCTCCCTAACCCTAGCTTCAAGCGAGTTCCTTTGAGCCTTCAACCTCTCAATCTCTACAATGTACTCTGTAACGTCTACGTGCTGATCTCTCCTCTCCTCCCTCCTAGCTATACTCCTCTTAACCTCAATACCCTCTATGGCCTTCTCAAGAGCCCTCTCCAGGGCATCAGCTATGCTAAGACCCTCTAGAACCCACCTCTTAACATACTCGATGTCGATCTCAGCCCCCATATCCCTTAGCTTCTCCTCCACACTATCAAGCTTCTCCCTTAGGCTAAGGTAGGCTTTGTAGGCTGCTGCTAGAGCATCCCTCTCATGGCTGTCTCCCAGCTCTACTCCACTAGCAAACCTCTCTATCAAATCCCTCTTCTCAATAGATGTTAGATCGTGTGGTGGCGTGTACACGCTAGCTCCGAGCTGTGCGGCTAGCTTCTTAACGGACTCTGGAACCTCTGAGACGTCGACAGCCACTATGATAGGCTTACCGTACCTTGATATGAGCTCCACCAGCGAGCCCCTATCAGCGGACTTTATGCTAGCCACGTGTAACACCCTACCATCGAGGTCGATGAGGGCAACCCCCGTTGTAACACCTGGATCCACACCTACTATCAGAGGCCTACTCTGCAGACCCCCACCTCCGCTTGTTACCAGTAGCCTGCTCCTGTAAACGGGTTTTATTCTAACCACGTAGTCGGGCCCTCTAACCTCCTCTACAATGCTCCTAACAACATCCCTTGGAGCGTATACAGTGAATACGGCTGACTCAAGCCCACCCCTACTCTCCCTGTAGTAGTAGTCGTAGTCGAGCCCCATCCTGTCCAGAGCCTCCTTGATGGATGTGGCTACACTGTGTATGACAGCTCTAACCCTCCTCTGGTACCTCTGCTGACTCCAACCCCCGCTGGAGTGGGATCTAAGCTTAGAGACCTGTATTACAGTCTTCTCCTCTACACTCCTAACACTCGTACCGTAGCCCATGCAGGCTAGCATGGCGGCGACATGTGCTGTCTTCAAGGGGTTCATCTTGGAGAAGTCCTCGATGATACCAGCTCTCCTAGCAACCTCCCTCACATCTAGGAACATGCCGTCAACGAGAGTCACCTGGAATACCTCAAGGTCTGGTGGTAGGAGTGAGAGCACCCTAGAGAGCCTCCTCTCATCACCACCAAGCTCGTAGACGTTATCAACACCAAGCCTCCTAGGCCTGTAATCCCACGCAACTCTAATGAGCCTAGCTAGGCTAGAGGACTCAGCCTTGTAGATGAGAGCTCCACCACACTTAACCACGACAAGGGAGTACCTGGCATTACCACCCTCAGGGCTCCCAGACTCTATGTCAACACCCATGCACAGATCTTCAGGGCCTAGGAGCTTCAATAAAACCACCTCACGAGTAGGCTAACGTCGAGGTTACAAGAGCTAAGGTAACCCCCCATGCCCCAGGCCCGCTCCTCCTACGGTAGGTTGTACGGGTGCTTATAAACTTGAACCTTTTGTGGCTTAAGCGTAGTACCTAGTATCCTTGCTATATTAAGTCTAAAGTGTAAAAGGCTTATGAAAAGAGATTTAAGTTTTAAAGGATAGAGTATAGATATACGGGGTAGTTGAAGGGTGGGGGGTAGAGTGGAGGAGTTCGTACCCGAGAAGGAGGGTGTTGTTGAGAGAAATGGTGTTATGTACGTTTCAGGCTCTAGGTCCATAGCTAGGGTTGCCTCAGCTCTTGCAAACGAGACTAGGGCTAAGATAATAGAGCTCCTGGTGGACGGCCCTAAGGACCTGGATTACATAGCTAGGGAGATTAAGCAGAGTAAGGCTAACATTAGTAGCCAGATTAGGAGGCTTGAGGAGGTGGGCCTCGTATCAAGCATCTACCAGCCTGGGGAGAGGGGCATTAAGAAGTTTGTAGAGCTTAAGGTTAACACTCTCGTATTCATACTAGCTAGGAAGGAGAAGGCTGAAGGCTAGAACGCTATCCCAGCTGAAGCTGCTAGAAGGCCTACGAAGGGAGGGCTGGGTTTCAGAGGTCTGCTCTTGAACTCTGGGTGGAACTGGGTTCCCAGGTAGAATGGGTGTATTTTTCTATCAAACTCCATAACCTCGACTAGCCCCCGGGGGCTCCAGCCGCTAACCTTAAGCCCCACGGCCTCCAGTAGGTCTAGGTACTTGTTGTTAACCTCATACCTATGCCTATGCCTCTCCATGACGACATCTAGCTTGTAGAGCTTGTGAGCGATACTACCTTCAACTAGCTTAACAGGGCTAGCTCCAAGCCTCATGGTCCCACCTAGCCTATCTACGCTCCTCTGCTCTGGTAGCAGGTCTACGACGGGGTGCGGGGTGGCGGGGTCCACTTCTGTTGTATGAGCTCCCTCAAGCCCAACAAGGTTTCTTGCAACCTCTACTACTGTTAGCTGGAGGCCGAAGCATATACCTAGTGTTGGTATCCTCCTCTCCCTAAGGTACCTTATAGCCTTTATCTTACCCTCAACCCCCCTCTTCCCGAAGCCTGGTAGTACGATGGCACCATCAACCCCCTCTAACGCTGTCTCGACATCAACCCTACCCTCCTCTATGTCGGTAGCCTCTATCCAGTGGAGCTCAGGCTTCAAGCCTAGGTGTGCTCCAGCGTGTTTAAGGGCCTCCACTATGCTTATATAGCTGTCCCTTAGCCTAGTGTACTTACCCACCATGGCTATCCTTACAACCCTACTACTGTTAGTGAGCTTCTCTACAAACCACCTCCACTCATCCAACCTAGGCTTCCCATCCTGGAGCCCCAGTCTCCTAGCTACGAGTGATCCGAGCCCCTGATCCTCTAGTATCAAGGGCACCCTGTATATGGTGTCTACATCGTAGCTGTTGAACACATGGCTTTCAGGGAGTGTAGCGTGTAACGCTATCTTACGTCTAGCCTCAGCCTCTAGAGGCCTCCTAGTCCTAACTACGACTATGTCAGGCTGTATACCTATCCTGCGGAGCTCCTGTATGCTATGCTGTACAGGCTTAGTCTTCTGCTCCCCCGTTGTGGATAGCTCTGGGGCTAGGGCTACGTGGACGAAGAGGGTTTTATCGAAGCCCTCCTCAAGCCTCATCTGCCTAACAGCCTCTAGGAACGGTAAACCCTCTATGTCCCCGACGGTGCCCCCAATCTCGACTATGAGTATGTCTACGCCCGTCTCCTCGGCAACCTCCCTAATCCTCGATTTAATCTCGTCAGTGACATGAGGTATGATCTGGACAGTCTGACCTAGATACTCACCCCTCCTCTCCTTCATTATAACGCTAAGGTACACCTGGCCCGTGGTAATGTTATGCTTCTTGGTGAGATTAACGTCAAGGAACCTCTCGTAGTGGCCTAGATCTAGATCAGTCTCACCACCATCCTCTGTAACGAAAACCTCACCGTGAGCATAGGGGTTCATGGTACCAGCATCAACGTTAATGTAGGGGTCTATCTTAACAGCCCCAACACTATAACCACGAGAGGATAGCAGAAGGCCTATGCTAGCAGCAACAATACCCTTACCAACACTAGATAGCACACCACCAGTAACAAAAACAAACCTAGCCTTAGCCAACTCAGCCCACGATTACTATTAGAGTTGAGAGCCTTAAAAATAGGGGTTCAACCCGGTATCTATAGAGTGTAGCATTAACGGTAAACTTTATAAGTAGCCTTAATAGGGTATACTAAAATGGTGGACTCCCATGTCTAGTGTTGTAAGTTTCAAGGTTCCTAAGGAGGTTAAGGAGAAGATGAAAAAGCTTGGAAAGTATGTTAAGTGGAGCGAGGAGTTAAGGAACTTCTTGATAAAGAGAGTTGAGGAGGTCGAAAGAGAGGTTAACATGAGGGAAGTAGTAGAAATGCTAAAGAAGACTCGTGGCGTTCCAAAGGGTTACGCTGTAGCCTTGGTGAGAGAGGATCGTGATAGTAGCTGACGCTTCCGTTATAGTAGCATTTGTTTTAGAAGAGCCAGGCTGGGAGAATTACATAGATATATTAAAGTATTGTTTTACAGTCGATCACGCTGTTAAGGAAGTTCTAAACGCCATATGGAAGTCTTACAGGAACGGCATCTTAAGCCTTGAAGAGGCAGTTTTAAAATCTCAGGTACTGAAGAAGATGATAAATGTTAACATTCTTCTCTTCAATGAAGTAGACTTGTTAGACGATGCCTTTAAGATTTCACTAGGGCACAATATAACAGTGTACGACGCGCTTTACATTGCCTTAGCACTGAAGTTAAGAAAACCCTTTGCCACATTAGATCTGCGTCAGAGGAGGGTTGCGGAGGCTCTTGGGCTAAATCTAGTTGACCTTCAACTGTAACCTGAACTTTTGAGGGGTTACGGTTTTAGTAACCTTTCTCTTCTAAATTCAAAGGCTTCATCTATTTCTTAGTGCTCTTTCTATGGCTCTTCTTAGCCTGAACTCCATCCTCTTCATGTAGAGTGCTAGTACTGCTATTCCTAGTGTTTGTAGCCCTACTATCGTCATTATCGCTCCTAGTAACCCCTTCATGTAGTACTTTACGTCGTTGAGTACCAGGTGGTATAGGTAGTATACGTCTAGCGCTACCCCTGGTATGAGTATCAGTGATGTTACTGTGAAGAGCGTGAATATGGGGTTGTAGGACCAGCTTAGTCTTACCATGTCAGCGAGTATCTTCACCCCGTGTACTGGTTTCAACTTCTTCTCTCCAACCCTACTCCTATACACTATGTCTACCTCAGCTATCCTCCCCGTTGTCGAGGCTATGTGTGCTACTATCTCACTCTCAACGCTAAAGCCCCCCGCCTCCCACATCGCCTCCCTTAGGGCTTCAACTCTTATAGCGTACATGCCGCTCAACACATCCCTAAGCCTTGTCCCGAATATCAGGTTAAACCACGTCGTAAGCATAATGTTGCCAAGCTTGAACAGGGGCCCCATGGCTCCCGGTTGAGGCCTCCTAACCCCTATTACGAGGTCGTAGCCTTCATCAAGCTTCCTACAGAGATCCCATATGTGTACAGCTGGATACGTGTAGTCGCCATCGAGGACTACAACGTAGCTCGTTCTAGCTAGCTCAAGCCCCGTCCTAACACCCCCAGCCTTACCACCAGGGTACCTCTGTTGTACAACCATTACACCGTAGCTCTCCGCAACCTCCCTAGTCCCATCCCTACTACCCCCGTCGACGACTATCACCTTGCTTAGATCGAAGCCCGACTCTACTATCTCCTCTAGGACTAGCTTCAACCCATCCCTCTCATCCTTAACCGGGATCACTATTGTTAGGTCATCGCAGGAGCTCAAGCCCGAGAGCAACCCTCATTAAGGGGTTACCTTAACCTATTTAAATACCTTCATGCTAGATAGTGGTTGGTGCAACCGTTGACCCTCATTGTTTTAGCCTACAGCCTCTGGATTTCACTTAAGGTGATCCTCAGGAGAACCCCGGTGTTCCTAGCTATATCCACTATAGTAGCCCTATCAACGGTAGTCACAATAGCCCTCATAGCCTCGGAGTACCCGGCGGTGACATCCCACATGCTATTAGAGCGTTTGAAGCCAGGTGTTGGGCTCAAGCTTGTTGAGGGAGGGCCCGGGGATGTGGGGGTTTGCTTGGGCTCGTTGGAGCGTGGTGGGGTGAGCTTGGAGGTTCTAATCCTGGCACCCCACCCTAATACGAGCTTCTGGAGCTACTATAAGGTTGGGGAGCCTAGGGCTGGGTCAATCCTGGTGGGCAGCGGGGTCTCAGAGCTTCTAGGTGTTAGGGGGGGTGATCTGGTTAGGCTTAGTGTTGGAGGTGAGGTTCTAGATGTTGTTGTTAGCGGTGTTATCAGGTTCAACAACTTCCTAGACTTAGCTGTGGTGGCACCGTCTAGCTTTGATTTCAGGGGCTGTAGTCTAGGCTATGTGGTTTCAGAGTACAGCCCGCTCGATGTTGTTAAAGCGTTCTCAGAACAGCTATCAGGATCCCTAACCCAATGGTACGCTGTTAGCCTCATAGCGTTAGCTGTAGCCATCACACTAGCATCGCTTAAAACACTCCTAGACTTAGAGGGGGAGTTATCCGAGATGGAGGCTCAAGGCGCCTCTAGGGGCTTGGTGCTAGTAGGCCTACCCGTGGCGTTCGCGTTCTCAACAGCTACAGGCGCGTCCTACGGGTTTGTTCTATCTAGTATAGCGGCCTCCACCCTAGGCTCCTACATGGGCTTATACATACCCCCGCCTCCTCTAACCCCCATGCTCCTGCTTAAAACCCTCGTCATCCCCTCCATTATATCCATCACGGTACCCCTGGTGGTGGGTGTCCTCCTATGGAGGTTCAAAGCCTACTAGCCTACACTTACAAGATTGTAGGCTTAAAGCTACTCTTGATCACACTACTATCTGTGGCCCTCTACTCCACAACATCAGCTTACATTGAGGGTGTCCTCCTCAGCACACTAAACCCCTTGATTGAACCTCCTAGCCCTGATGGTCTAAGTGTTATAAGCTTGTATAGTGGTACGGCCATCTCACCCATAACAGGTCTTGTGAGCTTCGACGCATCCAAGCTCAGGGGGCTCCCAGTGATTGTCTGGTTTGAGGTTACAACACCCATCCTAGCTAACGGGACCCCAGTTGTACTCAGGGGTGTTGATGGCACCTGGTTTCACATATACAAGCCTAGGGTTGTAGCAGGGGATCCCTTTAACCCAAATGCCACTCTAAGGGTTTGGGTTGGCTATAGGCTCGCCGGGTTACTGAACGTCAGGCCTGGCGACGTCCTCGTTATTAAACCGTTCTTCACGAACGTTGAGGCTATCGTCATTGTAGCTGGGGTCCTGGATGCTGTCGAGCCTTACTCCTACGAGATCATAGCTTCAAGAGCTCTAGGCTCGATGCTCAGGGGTTCAACGCTACCATCCACAGTAAGGGTGGCCTTCGACCCCGGTGTTGTAGGATACGATGTTGTCGTAGGAGCTCTAAGCCCCGAAGGGGCCCCCGCTACGATAGCTAGGGTTGCATCTGCCCTAGTGTACGGGGGCTATGTTAGGCTTGAGGATCCGGGTAGGCTACAGGAGTACTACATTAGGAGGCTTGGTGTCCCAAGCGAGGTTATAGTAGTCCTAGCACTCCTCTCCAATGTAATAGTGTCACTGCTAAACCTAACCCCAGCATGGCTTATCTACACTATGAGGGGTCGTAGCCTCTCCACCCTAATCGAGCTGGGTGTTAGCAGGCCCACTATAAGGGTTTGCCTAGCTCTGCTAACGATCCCCGTGGTGGTGGTAGCCTCGGTACTCGGGGTTATGGTGGCTAAGCTCGTGGAACCACCATTGGTGCTAGGCTACCCTCTAGGGGTGGAGCTCGAAGGCCCCATGCTCCTAGCCCACGTGGCGGTCCAGGTCACAATATACACTCTAGGCCTCCTAACAGGTGGGCTTGATGAGGGTTAGCCTGGTGGCAACCTTAACCCTAGCCTTCCTACTTAGATCAATATACACCCTCTACACCGGCATACCATACTACGGTGACTCGTGGCCCCTCATAGCCGGGGCTTTAACGTTCATAGGTAACCCTGACGCTAGGGTATTCGATGACAGGTACTATGACGGCTACAACAATAGGTGGCCTTACGCTATAGTATCCACAGGGCTCCTAGCCCTGGTCACGGGCTCCAGCGTAGTGGATGTTGGTAGGCTACTAGGCCCAACCCTGGGGACACTAGCTGTCCTAATGCTATACGCTATAGCCCGTAGGATTTCAAACCCGCATAACGCTGGGATGGCAGCTCTCATCGCTGCCTCAGCTGGCACTCTATTCGCCTTCGAGGGTGGGCTTACCAAGGAGGTTTACGCTAGACCCCTGGTGTTAGCCTACCTCCTGGTCGCCATGTACTCTTGGAGCCTCCCAGCTCTAGCAATACTAGCTCTATCAACAGTCCTAGCCCACCATGTTTCAAGCATAGCCTTGATAAGCATAATAGCTGGGGTTCTGGTTGCAACGATACTCTACGATCTAGCTCGTGGTGTGAGGGTTCTCAGCCTAGCTAGGCTAGCTGTAGCTCTTACAACCCCAGCCATTCTACTCCTAGCACATATCCTATGCCTAGCTCCAGGGTTCTGGGATAAGGTTTTCAAGCTAGGTAACCTTGTACCAGCATCGTTCTACGCCATGACAGCTTTCAGCATAGCGGCCTTCACACTACTACCATCACAGAGGGTTACCTATAGGCATAGGATCCTCTTCTCTCTAGCCATAAGCACGCCGGCCCTCGCCATGACCCTCATAGCTATGATTGCCCCTCCGACACCTCAGACAACACCACTAGGCTCCTACATGGCCTTCTACGCAACCCCACTACTACTATCACCTATAGCTGCCTACACGACGAGAGCCTCCAGAGAGCAAGCTGTAATAGCAGGTGGGTGGCTCGTAGGAATGGGGGTGCCTATGGCCTACTCAGCGTTCTCAGGCGATCCAATTGCAGGCGCTGCGGTACACAGGTTCATAAACTACACTTTCTACGCTGTAACCTTAGGCTACGCTCTAGGAGCAACATGGGCTCTCAAGGCCCAAGCAGTACTAGCAGTACTAGTAGCACCTCTAATAGCTAAGGGCATAGTGTTACAGGAGGACCCCTACTTCCACTTCCAGCTATACAAGGAGGGGGACGTGGAGCTAGCAAGGGTAGCAAGGCTATCAACAGAGGGGATCCACGGGGACTCAAAGCTAAGAGAGTACATGACGCCAATGTATAGGACTGAGGTGGAACCACCACCGCTAAGAGTACAAGATATAAGAAAACCACTAGCAGTACACCAGGAAAACCTGGCAAAAGGGTTCTGGGTAGCAGGAATAGTGTATGGTAGTGTACACGAAATAATGGAGATGTCTAGGAAGAGTAGCACAACCTATAGCTCCGGATCACACCTGATCATACTACCCCCATAATGGGAGATCACATGGGGGCTCCTAGAGCTCCCCCGAAACATCTAGTTCATTCTCCCAACACCATCCTCATAACATCCCCCGGTTCTACATGCAAACCCCTCCTATCAGCCATAGCCCTTACTATATGGTAGTGACCCCCTCCCCGCATCCCTGGGAGGCTTTACGCCTCCCCCGAGCGGTTTGTCGGTTCTCCGCTCGGATGCGCACTCCTCATCTCCTTATCGGATTCCCCATTCTTGGGGCATCACCTTTCAGGGCCGGGGGGCCTCGGCCCCGGTGGGACCATCGGACCTCCTTCCCACACCGGGCGGCTCGACCATAGTTGAGTAGGCCTAGCCTTAAATTTTTTCTTGACAAGGCTAGGCCTCTGGGGATGCGGGGAGGGGGTCACGTTAAAGAAGAGGTTGCAATAGCTGGCATTCTAGCCGCTGGGTTGCCTGGCGAGCAACTCCTTAAAGTGGGTCTTAAGTTTTTCAGACTCTCCTGTAATATACTCGATCTCTCCCTTAAGCTCCCTTAACAGCACTTCAAGCTCATCCCGGTCCATGTTCTCCGTATCGAAGAGGATATCGTAGATGTCGAACAGGACTATGTAAAGGAGGGCTCTAGCAATCTCACTCTTACCACAGCCTACGGGCCCGTAGAGGATCATCATGGGGTTAGCTATGTAAGGGGGGTTGACTAGCTTTGGAGCCTCCCCCACTCTATCCCTGAACCTAAGGGTTAACTTAAGCCACGGGATTTTAGCCTTGTAACCGCTGAAAGCCTCTGCTACGAGGTTGGAGCTCCCGGCAAGCCTCTCGCTCAGCCCACCTCTAGGATTTAGCATGGATAGGCCCCGTTGTAGGTCTCCCTAGGGGAGGTTTAAAGTGCTGTGTGGGTTTTTATAAAGCTCTACCTCCCACTACTCGCTTGGGAGGTGTTTGTTCTAGCTTGGATTTGTATCGTGGTTTCGGTCTTGGTCTGGCTGTTTGCTCTCTCATCTTAGCCTTGTTCACGTTCTTCACTCTAGGTTTACACCCTCTTCTAGCCTTGTGGGTTGGGTTTTTCGTTGTAGGTTTGTCTATCTTCTTGACTCCTACTGGTGCTCATAGTGGTTTTAGGGGTTTGGCTGGTGTTGTTGAGGCTTCTGTTGAGAATATTGGTAGGCTTGTTGAATCTCTTGGTGTTAGGAGCTCCTCCCTCTACGTTGTTAGGGGTGGCTCTGTCTACGTATACGTTTACGGTGATGATGTTAACCCCGGGGATGTCCTCGGTCTTGGTGTTGATAGGGTTATAGGTTTCGTTAGAGGCTCTCCTGTCGTGGTTTTCAGGAGCCCCCTCGACTTCCCCGATGTTAGGGGTGGGCTCTGCCAAGCTGTTGAGGAGGTTGTTGTTGATAGGCTTGAGCTCTCAGAGTCCATTACCTGCACTGAGTCCAGCGGGTCTGCTTTCGTGGAGTTCAAGGGTGTTAGGTCGAAGGCTGGTTTCAGCCTTGTTGGTAGTGTTGGTAGCGTGTACGCTATGGCAGTAGCAACCATAGCCTCTAGGCTCTGGGGTGCACCTGTAAGGATTTCATCCGAGGTTTGGAGCGGGGATAGGGTGGTTGTAGGAGTGGAGGTTGTAGGGTTTGGAGAGGAGTCTTCTAGCTAACACACTCCTAGCACTAGCTGTAACTGCTACCACGTGGGTGTTGTGGAGCCTCGGGGAGTCTAGGGTTGACGCCTACACATCACTATACGCTCTAGAGTACACCTTGGTCAAAGCACTGCTAAGGCCTAGGAGGGTGGCACCAGACATACCATGGCTCATACTACTAGCCCTATTCACTGTAGCCGTAGCGTACAGGATCGCAGGTGTACTAGGATGGCTAGGATAGCACTACTAGCAATAACAATGACCATGCTAGTCTTAGCCAGCGTAGCGTTACAACTACAACCACCAAGGCATGTCGACCCAGCACGGCTACAATGGAGGCCGCCGGCAAGCCTCGACACCCTTAATCTATACATGTCAGTACTCAGGCTAACCTCGGAGCTCGACCTGGAGAAGGCCCTAGGGAATCTTAGCCTGATCAAGGAGGCTTCAATACCGGAGAACCTTAGATTTGTTGCCTCTAGGATCAACAGCCTAATGGAGGCCACCATAAGATCCCTTAATGAGACGAAGACTAGCCTTGACATGGCGTGGGGTTACTTTAACAGGAGCTCCTTCAAGGAGTCATGGGATTGGCTTGGTAGAGCTGATAGATCCATAAGGGAGGCTAGGATATCATATCTAGCGTTAAAGGATGCCGCAAGGCAGGTAGCAAGCCTCGGCATCCCAGTTGACAGGTTTCTCAGAGAGCTAGGCAACATAGAGGATGCTATCGTAAAACTGGAGGAGGAGGTCGAAACGCTTAGGAGCATCCTGGAGAAGGTGGATCAAGTTGTAGAGACTAGGGTAACCATATGGGTTAACACCACGAAGGTTGACTTTGGAGGCTGGGTTGAGGTTAGAGGGAGGCTCCTGGATGTTACAGGAGCTCCCCTAGAGGGTAGGGTTGTCTTAGTCCACGTAGGCTCCAGGGTTTACAAGGCTGTAGTGGATGGAGAGGGGTTCTATGGTGTAACCTCTAGGGTTTTAGAGTATAGACGTTACATAGATGTATACGCTGAGTTCACGCCAGCCGGTGATGATAGGTTTAGGTACGCCTACTCCAGGTCTGATACTGTAACAGTAGAGGTCTTCTACATAACACCAAGGCTTGAGGTAACCTTATCTAAACATGAGGTCCTACCATTGGATAACGTGACTTTAACTGTTAACACAGAGCCAATGGCATGTCTTAGGGTTGAATCACTCCTGGTCAACAGAACCCTCTGTGTAGGCCCTGAAGGTGTATCAAACCTAGGCTTCACTGTAAACCCGGAGCTCCCTGAGGGGGTTTACGATGTTAGGGTTAGCGTTATACCCCAAGGCCTCCTAGGCCCTGCTGGTAAGAGTGTTCAGCTTAGGGTTTACAGGCTCAACCTAACACTTGATGTTGAAGCCCCGGAGCTCCTCATAGCCGGGGTGGGGGGTGAGGTTAGAGTTGATGTGGATGTCGACTCCAAGGTTAGGCTTTGCGTTGAGGGTTTAACATGCCTGGAGGGTAGGGGCTCCAGTCTGAGCTTCAGGGTAGGGGTTCCTCTAACCTATACACGTGATACTATCAAGGTAGTGGTTGTAGTGGAGCCCCTGGATCCGAGGTTTAGGAGCTCTAGTGTAGCGTTTGATGTTAAAGTGTACAACCCCTTAGCTGTGGTAACCCTCGTAGCCCTGGCTATAGTGGCTATCGCCATACCATCGATAGCCGTTCTTGGGATGTTGAAGCCTAGAGGTTACCCTAGAGAGGCTCCCCTCCCAGAGGGTGTTCTAGGAGCTCCTAGGAGAGCTGAGGTTCCCCGTGGGGAGCTCCAACTGCTATTGGAGGAGCTCTCACAGCTAACGGGCAGGCTTTATGGTGTGAGCTTGAGGGCTAGTGATACGTTTAGAGAGTACCTCTCAAGGCTGTCCACTGCACCTAGGGGTCTGGTGGAGGTTCTAAGGGAGGCTCTTATGTTGTTGGAGAGAGCTCTCTACGGTAGACCTGAGGATGCTGGAGCCCTCCTAGGTAGGGTTGTCACGCTACTTAGGAGGGTTATAGAGATGCTTAGGGGTGCTCTCGGTTGAAGCCGGTGGCGTACGCAGCCTTAGGCCTGCTAGCCTCCCTAATGGTGATAGCAGTCATTATAGCTCTAGTCCCTTCACTCGACGACTTCGACCCATCGAACCCCCTGTGGAATGGGTTGAGTGGGTTCACTAGATCTTACAATGCAACCCTAATCCCGGCTATTGCAACATCGGGTTTAAGCTCGGGCACAGTCCTGGTAATAGGGGCTACGTTGGACTTCACTAGCTCTGAGGTCGAGGCCATTAGGGGGTTTGTTGAGAGGGGGGGTTACCTAGTAGTACTAGAGGATTTCACTCCAACAGGGTACGCTCTCATCAAAGCCCTGGGGTTTAATGTTGAGGTCTACAATGGGACCCTGGTGGACCCCCTCTACTACTACAAGGACTACACTCTACCAAGGGTCACCCTTTGGAATACGACAGGGTACTTCAACTACGGTGTAGCGGTTAAAGAGCATGATGGTAGGTGTGTAGGCTACTCAACAGCGTTCAGCTTCGTAGACCTGAACTCCAACAAGGTCTACGATAGCGGGGAGCCTAGAGGCCCGTTCTGCGTAGCTGTGGAGTGGCGTTTGGGGAGAGGCTCTGTACTACTGGTAGCGGATTCAAGCATACCCATAAACTCCATGCTAGAGGTCAACAGGGAGCTCCTCAAAACACTTACACGTGGAGGTGTACACCTAGTCTCAGACAAGTGGTCTAAAGGCCTATACTCCACCATTAGATCCCAGCTAGTAAACCTCTACAACCTAGCCGTGAACACACAGCTAAGATACATTCTAGCAATAGCGCTAATAGCAACATACCCCCTGATACTAAAGGCCCTAGGGGCGTTCAGAGAAGAGGCTGTAGACGAGCTCGAAGAGAGCATAAGGAGGGTGAAAGCACTACACCCAAACTGGGACCTCGAAACACTAAAGACCATAGCTAGAGAGCTCCGCAGACGAAGAGAGGATTCCAAAGCAGGAGGAGAAAGACATGAAAGCTGATATGCGACGCAACCACAACAGCTTTAACCCTCCAAGTTACCCCATACCATCAGGTGAGACACATGTCTAGAACTGCTAAGGTTCTACGTGCACGCTACGAAAACGGAGTTCTTAAACCTCTTGAGCCAGTAGATTTAAAGGATGGTGAGGAGGTTATAGTTTTCATTCGTAGGAGAAGTGTGAGAGAGGTTCTCAACAAGTATGTTGGATTATTTGGTAGAGCAAGTGTTGAGGAGTTAAAGCAGTACGAAGAGGAGGCTCAAGCACAGTGAGTAACTCTCTCGTGAATAGTCATCAATGCTGTATGCCGAGCTTCCTTCTAGCATAATCCTCACTCATCCACTTCCACGACCCCCAGCTACCTCCGGGGAAGGCTCGATTTTAATGCTGAGCACAGCCCTTACCCACTCCTCGACCCTCCTCTCAAGATCTCCTGGATTAGGCTCGATTACAATCCTTCCATCCTCAACCCTAACTAGAACCTCTGTTTCACCTTCAATACCAACCATCTCTCTTATACGTTCTGGTATGAAAATTCTACCCTGCTTATCAATCCTAGAGTATTTCAAGTGCTTCACCCAAGTACTTTAACTCACTTAGATTTTAAGCCTTTACTAAGTGCTCATCGCCACCGTGTGCTCCAAGTACTTAGAGATGCTTGGAATGCGCTACAGGCGGTTCTCAGGCAACACTGCAGTAACCCCACCCTGCTAGCTGGGGGGTTCTTCGCCTTTACGAATCCCGGAGACCTAGAGCCCTCCTGAGTTTAGATCAGGCTTCGTTACCTCTCGCTAGCTCTTAATATCGGCTCTTCATCGTGCTCGTTCTCTGTAGCTAGGGCTTGTAATCATACAGGTGGTGTACATTCTACGTTCTCTTTGGTGCTAGAGGGGGTTGTGAAAGGCATATTAGGGAGTTACTTTGACTCGTGTGTTGGGCTTATCTGTTTGGGGTGTTGTTTTTGGATGTTGATGGTTTGAGGGGTAAGCTTGCTAGCTTGAAGGAGGCTGTCTCAAGGTACATTGTCGGCCATGGGGAGCTCCTGGACTTGATGGTTGTTGCTCTTGTTAGCGGTGGCCACATACTCATTGAGGGGCCTATGGGTGTTGGTAAGACTACCCTCGCTAGGGTCTTTGCTCAGAGTATTGGTGGTAGGTTTAAGAGGGTTCAGATGACCGTTGACCTCCTCCCAAGCGATATAATTGGGACCTACTACTACGACCCAGTTAGGGGTCAGTGGGTTTTCAGGGAGGGCCCTGTTTTCGCTAACATAGTTCTCGTAGACGAGCTTAACAGAGCTACCCCTAGAACCCAGGCTGCCCTACTAGAGGTTATGCAGGAGAGGCAGGCTACAGTTGAGGGTGTCACCTACAAGCTCCCCGAGCCATTCCTCGTAATAGCGACCCAGATCCCCGGTGTTGGAACTCACGAGGGTACATTCCCCCTACCACTGCTTACAAGGGATAGGTTTGCCTACAGCTACCAGGCTGGGATGCCTTCTCGGGAGGAGGAGGTTGAGATCATAAGTAGGGCTGACTTCATAGAGGAGTCAACCGTAACCCCGGTTATGACGCTGGAGGAGGTTCTAGCCGCTAGGGATGTTGTGAGGAAGACTGTCTACGTCTCCGATAGGGTTAAAGGCTACATAGTGGATCTCGTTAACGCTGTGAGGAGGGCTGAGGAGCTCCAGCTAGGGCCATCGCCTAGAGCCTCAATATGGCTTATGAGGGGTTCGAGGGTTCTAGCTTTCATGGAGGGTCTGGATTACGTTGCACCAGATCACGTTAAAAAACTTGCCTTCAACGTCCTAGCACATAGGATGCAGATAAAGCCGGAGTTTGAAGCTGAGGGTGTTAGGCCAGCCGACATTGTTAGAAGGGCCTTGGAGGAGGTGGAGGTCCCAAAGGTTTGAACGTGGAGTCCCTAAGGGTCACGGGGAGGGGTTTAGCTCTAGCATACGCAGCCACAACCCTAGCCCTACTATCCATAGTATCCAGGGACCCCATCCTAGCCATTGTAGCAGCCCCTCTAGCCTTAACGTTAGCCTTAGACCTTGTAGCCCTAGTGCTTAGGGCTAGGGGTGAGTGTGGGGTTGAGCTTGATAGGGTTGAGCTTAGGCTACACCTAGGTGATAGGGTTGAGGTTAACGGTAGGATAACGTGTGGTGATGTCATAGACGTCATGGCCGGGGGGTTACTTAGGGTTAAGAGCTTGGAGCGTGGATCGCAGGTTAAGGTTGGCTTTGAGGTTGAGGGGCTCCACGTAGGCTCCTATGAGGTTACAGGTGTTGATGTCCTTAGGGTAACCCCTCTTGGCATGCTCACCTTCACCTCTAGAGCTCCCATGAGGTTGAAGGTGAGGGTTACCCCTAGGGCTGCCTACCTGCTAGCCTTAGCCTACGAGGTTCTAGCAGGCAGGACCCCCAACCCTGGCTTATCGGAGCTTGAATCCATTGTTAGGAGCGACTCGGGGGTTTACGTTTACACGAGGGAGTACATGCCAGGTGATAGTCTTAGGAGGGTTGATTGGAAGGCTACTGCTAGGAGGCTCAGGTTCATGGTTAAAGAGTATAGGCTTGAGCTTGGGGGCATAGGGCTTCTAGCCCTAGACCTGAGGTGCTTGGGGGAGCTTACATGCGATGACATGGCGTCAGCCGCACTACTACTAGCAATGAGCGGTCATAGCGCTGGGGGTTACCTCAAGGTACTAGAGCTAGACACGGGGAGGCTATTGGAGGTGAGCGGTAGGGATCTCCTAGCATACGTGGTAGCGAGAATCCTAGAACCAGAGATAGCGGGGAGGCTTGAGTTACAAGCGTACGTACAACCACTAACCCTAAGGGAGCTCCAGAGGATAGCGGCAAAGCTGGGCTACAAGACCGGGGCCAGGACAGCCAGGTTGGAGGCACAAGGGGCAACAGTGGTGTTAACAACACTACTAGTGGATAATAGGAAAACCCTAGACTTGGTCGAGAAAGCGGTAAGCAGAGGCGATACAGCAATCATAGTAACCCCTAGGAGGCCATGGCTAGACATAGGGGATCTAGAGCAAGCGTACATAGCGTACACAACGTACACAAAGATGGTGGCGAAGGCAAAGAGCATGGGAGCACAGGTATACACATGCTGTCCACCAGCAAGACTCTAGAATAGCTGTAACCCTAGGATCGCAAACCCCAGCTACTACCTTTAAGCATGTGGGGAGAGAGCCTCCAGACCCAGGGGCCTAACGAGTAGGATATGCCTTAGTCTACAGTAGCCCTCGTGCTCCTAGAACTTCTCTGGGATGGTAATCCCCATGACCATGGCTATGATGGAGAGTTACTCTGAACAACGATATGGTTCATGTTATGTAACGCTGACTAGCCCTGTTTACCTGACACCTGAGGTGAGGGTTGGTCTTCGAGCTAGTGAGGGTTGCTAGGGTAACCCCCTATTGCATCTTGGAACTCCATAACCTCACAGGGTTACCCTAAGCCTCCCGATAGCCATGATAGGGGCTGTGATGGCCGAGGCTAACCCCGAGTGTTAGCCTAGGAGCTCCCAGCCTCGACAGAGACCTCAAGACCAGAGGCTCCTAGGTTACAACGTTAGATAACTGGTAGGCTATGCAGGTTCCACGCTTAAGAGCTAGACGGTTACATAGACACACTGGTAGACTTAGCCCTACCACCTAACACCTACGGGTTCCCCCTTGGCTATCACTCGAAGCTAAGGGTGTTAGTAGCCCAGCGTTTCCCCGCTAACGGAAATACCGTTAGCGGGGTTGGGCCTTGGTGTGGGTTCACTTGCTTCACCCACACCTCATGGGCCCCCGTCGAGCCCAACGCCATAGGGCTCCCATCTGAGTAGGCCTACCAACAGCCCCCCTCACCGCAGTGCGGATCACCAGGGGGCTGTACCCATTAATCCCCCTCAAACTCCGAAGCTTAAATACTTATTGTTTAGCTGTAGAACTGTGGCAACCCCCCACACGGTCTTCGACAGCTCACCCAACACCATTACACCGGGTATTCACAGCTACCTACAGCTATTTAAATCTACCGTCAGCTCCGTAACAGCCTCTAGGTCTTAAGGTGGTTATCGATGTGTGCTCTCCAGCGGCACCCGGGTGGACGGCTTGGGGAAAGGTTCTGCTACGCTTAGTGTTTATTAATGCTTTGGTCCCCGAGAGTGTGGTTTTAAGCTCTTTAGGGGTTGTATTGTTGAAAGTATTGTGTGGTGGGTTTTGCTGTGAGGAGTGTTAACAGGGAGGGGTATGTCATCAGTATAACTCCGGATCTAGCTTTGGACTTTGGTTACACCTACGCTGGGGGTCTTGGCGTTCTTGAGGGTGATAAGTTCTATGCTGCTGGTAGGCTTGGTATGAGGTATGTTGTTTTAAGCCTCCTCTACAGGGGTGGTTATGTTGACTACGAGTTCGATAGTAGTGGTAACCCCATCCCCAAGCCCCAGGTGCAACCTGAGGATTTCCTTAGGGTTTTGAAGCCTGTCGATAGGTTTACTGTCAGGCTTAGCATTGGTGATGTTGTTGTCGAGGCTTTAGAGTATAGTTTCAACACAGCTAAAGCCGTATTCTTCGATGTCGTCGAGCCAGATGTTGCTAGGAGGTTCACTGGTAGGCTCTACATAGAGGACAGTGTTGAGGAGAGATTCTACAAGTACACGTTGCTAGCTAAGGCTTCAGCAGAGTTCATCAAGAGGAATTTCGAGTTGAAC